>JACPGD010000572.1 GCA_016182645.1 Candidatus Hydrogenedentota bacterium
ATCGTCGCGGGCATGAATAGCGGTGAAGGGCCCGCCCTCTACGGCCTCGTCTGGAACAAATTTGCGAACCCGATCTTTTCACTCATCTACATCGCCGCCATGACCGCCCTCGGCTTCCACTTGACCCATGCCGTTTCCAGCGTCTTTGTGACACTGGGCGTGCTCAGCGACAGCATGACGCGCCGCGTCGAACTCGGCGCACGCCTCCTCGGCGCCACCGTGGCCGTGGGCTTTTCGTTGATCCCGCTCTACGTGCTCGTCCGCGCGCATCTCATAGGAGTGTAGTCCGATGCTCGACGCCAGAATTCCCGACGGGCCGATCGCGGAGAAGTGGGGCCGGCACAAGTTCAACCTCAAGCTGGTGAACCCCGCCAACAAGCGGAAATACCACATCATCGTCGTCGGCACCGGCCTGGCCGGCGCCAGCGCCGCCGCTTCCCTCTCTGAAATGGGTTACCGCGTCAGTAGCTTCTTCATCCATGACAGCCCGCGCCGCGCCCACAGCATCGCCGCCCAGGGCGGCATCAACGCCGCCAAGAATTATCAAAACGACGGCGACAGCGTCTACCGCCTCTTCTACGACACCGTCAAAGGCGGCGACTTCCGCGCGCGCGAAGCCAACGTTCACCGCCTTGCCGAACTCAGCGTCAACATCATTGATCAATGTGTCGCGCAGGGCGTTCCCTTTGCGCGCGAATACGGCGGCTACCTTGCCAATCGCTCCTTCGGCGGCGCGCAGGTCGCACGCACCTTCTATGCCCGCGGCCAGACGGGCCAGCAATTGTTGCTCGGCGCCTACGGCGCATTGATGAAAGAAGCGGCGCGCGGCAGCGTCAAGCTTTATCCACGGCGTGAAATGCTCGACCTCATTGTGGTCGACAACCGCGCCACGGGCATCACCTGCCGCAACCTGCTCACCGGCGACATCGAGGCCCACACGGCCGACGCGGTGGTCCTCGCCACCGGCGGCTACGGCAACGTCTACTACCTGTCCACCAACGCCAAGGCCAGCAATGTCACCGCCACCTGGCGCGCCCACAAGCGCGGCGCTTTCTTCGCCAATCCTTGCTACACCCAGATTCACCCCACGTGCATCCCCGTCCACGGCGACTATCAGTCTAAGCTCACCCTCATGAGCGAAAGTCTCCGCAATGACGGCCGCATCTGGGTCCCGCGCAAGAAGGACGACAAGCGTTCTCCAGACCAAATCCCTGAATCGGACCGCTACTACTATCTCGAAGAGAAATACCCCAGCTTCGGCAATCTCGTCCCGCGCGACGTCGCCTCGCGCAATGCCAAGGCCGTCTGTGACGAAGGGTCCGGTGTCGGCTCGACGGGCATGGCCGTCTATCTCGACTTTCGCGACGCGATCCAGCGCGACGGCAAGGCCGCCATCGAGGCGCGTTACGGCAACCTCTTCGAGATGTACGAGCGCATCACCGCGCAGAACCCCTACACGGTCCCCATGATGATCTACCCCGCCATCCACTACACCATGGGCGGCCTCTGGGTCGATTACAACCTCATGAGCAACCTGCCGGGCCTGCACGTCCTTGGCGAGGCCAATTTCTCCGACCACGGCGCCAATCGGCTCGGCGCCAGCGCCCTCATGCAGGGCCTGGCCGATGGCTACTTCGTCATCCCCATCACCATTGGCGATTTCCTGGCGCGTTCCGGCCCCTCGAAGGTCAAGCCCGACCACCCCGCCGTGCAGGACGCCGCCCGCGAGACCCGCGAGCGCACGGATCGTCTCGTGGGGCTCAAGGGCAAGCGCACCGTCGATGAGTTCCACCGCGAACTCGGCCAGATCCTCTGGGACAAATGCGGCATGGCGCGCACCGCCGCCGGACTCAAGGATGCCCTCGCCAGAATCCCCGAACTCCGCGAGCAGTTCTGGCAAGAGGTCAACGTTGTTGGCTCGCCAGGCAGCCTCAATCAGGTGCTCGAACGGGCCGGGCGCGTCGCCGACTATCTTGAGTTCGCGGAGTTGCTCTGTACCGACGCGCTACACCGCGAGGAGTCCTGTGGCGGCCATTTCCGCGAGGAGTATCAGACCCCCGAAGGCGAAGCTCAGCGCAATGACGAAGCGTTCTGTTACGCCGCGGCCTGGGAATTCCAGGGCGTCGGCGCCGCCCCCGTCCTGCACAAGGAACCGCTCGAGTTCCACGAAGTGCACCTGACCCAGAGGAGCTACAAGTAATGGCCGAGAAGACCATTAACGTGACGTTGAAGGTATGGCGCCAGCCCGCGCGCGGCGCGCAAGGCCGCTTCGAGACCTACCAAGCCAAGAGAATTCCCACCGATGCCTCTTTCCTCGAGATGCTCGACATCGTCAACAACGGTCTCGAAAGAAACAACCAGGATCCCATCGCCTTCGACCACGATTGCCGTGAAGGCATCTGCGGCTCCTGCGGCGCCGTCGTCAATGGCCGCCCCCACGGGCCGCGCCGCGCCACCACGCTCTGCCAACTCCACATGCGCGAATTCAAGGACGGCGACACCATCGTCATCGAACCCTGGCGCGCCAACGGCTTCCCCGTCATCAAAGACCTCATTGTCGACCGCGCCGCCTTTGACCGCATTATCCAGACCGGCGGATTCATCTCCGTCCGCACCGGCCAGGCCCCCGAAGCCCACAGCACCCCCGTGCCCCTCAAGAACGCCGAAGAAGCCATGGATGCCGCCGAATGCATCGGTTGTGGCGCTTGCGTCGCGGCCTGTCCCAACGCCAGCGCCAGCCTCTTCACCGCCGCCAAAATCGCCCAGCTCTGCAAGCTCCCCCAAGGCCACCCCGAACGCACCCGCCGTGTCCTGCACATGGTGCGCACCATGGACAAAGAAGGCTTCGGCAGTTGTTCCAAACAATACGAATGCGAGGCCGCCTGCCCCAAGGAAATCAAGGTTTCCAACATCACCGTCATGAACCGCGAGTACCTCCGCGCCCTCCTTAAAGCTGACGCCTAAACGCTTTTCTCATCCCTCCTTCATTCTTTCTTTCCTCCATTCCTGACCCGGCGTGGCCGGAACCAAATAGTTTCCGTGCTCGCCCTCCCGAAGGTGGATTCGTATAATGGCGCGTGAAAACCTGGAGGTCGAGCGATGGCTATGTGGTTGCGCGTGGTGACGTGTGTGAACCTGCTCGCGGGTATGCTCATCCTCCCGGAGGCGCTGGCCGGCCCGGAGGCGGCGCGGGAGGCCGTGGGGACGGCGGTGGGGAAGCAGTTGGTGGGGCCGAAGGCGGTGCAGGAGGAACTGGCCGCATTTGTGCGGGCGCACACGCCGGCTTTGACGGCGCCCGCGGACGCAGCGGCGTGGGACACCGGGCAAGCGCGGCTGCGCGCCGAGTTTCTGGAGAAAGTCGTCTTCCGCGGCGTGCCAGCGTCGTGGCGCGAGGGCGAAGTCAAGATTGAGTGGGGCGACACGCTGGATCGCGGGAAGGGCTATGTGATCAAGAAGCTGCGCTATGAGGCGCTGCCGGGCTTATGGATTCCGGCGCTGTTGTATGTGCCGAGCGAACTGCCGGAAAAGGCGGTGGCGGTGCTGAATGTCAACGGGCACGTGGGCGAGGGCAAGGCGGTGGCCTATGAACAAATCCGCTGCATTAATCTCGCCAAGCGCGGGATCATCAACCTGCACCCGGAATGGCTGCGCATGGGCGAGTTGCAGGGGGACGAATACAACCACAATCTACTTGCCTATCTCGATCTCGTGGGGACGAGCGGCGTGTCCGTGTTTTATCTGGCGATGTCCCGGGGGCTTGACGTGCTCCTGCAGCAGCCGCACGTGGATCCGGAGCGCGTCGTGATGACGGGTCTCTCGGGCGGCGGCTGGCAGACGATTTTCCTGAGCGCATTGGACACGCGGATCAAGGCCTGCGCGCCGAACGCAGGGTATATCGGCATCGATGTGCGGACACAGTACCCAGGCGATATCGGCGATCTGGAGCAAGTACCAACGGATTTCATGAGCGTGGCGAATTTCACCCACCTGACGGCGATGCTCGCGCCGCGTCCCACCCTCTTGATTTACAACGCGAAGGACGAGTGTTGTTTCGAGGCGGGGCACGCGGTGCCGGCGGTCTATGACCCCGTGGCACCATTCTACAAGCTCTATCAGGCGGCGGACCGCTTCACCTACCACATCAACGAGAACCCCGGCACGCACAATTATGACCAGGACAACCGCGAGGCCTTCTACCGGTTCCTGAAACAGCACATCGCGCCTGAAGCCACGTGGCCAGTGACCGAACTGCCGACCGACGGGGAACTGTTCACCTTGGAGGAGTTGTCCATGGGTGTGCCGGAAGGCAACGCTACCTTGGTTTCGCTGGCGAGGCAGATCTATGCGACGCGGCCAAAACCGATTGTTCCATCGAGGACGCGGAAACAGGTTGATAAACTGAAACAAGTCATCGCTTTCGATGAGCCAACATACGAGGCAACGCTGGTCGAAGAGAAAACAGCGGCGAACCTGATCATTGCTTCATACCTTCTGCGGCTGGAGGAAGGTTTCAGTTTTCCGCTGGTGTCCGTGCAGCAGCCAGAGACAAAACCAGCGGCGCTGGTCGTATTCGTGTCTGACGACGGCATGGCCGGACTGACGGACGACCTCCTGGCCGTCGCGAAAGCTGGGGACCGCGCAGTGGCTATCGATCCCGTATTCCTGGGCCAGACGAAACCGGAAGGAAATCTGTGGCAATGGCCCATGATGATCAACACGACGGGCGAGCGGGCACTGGGGATTCAGGTGGAACAACTGGTCGCGGCCTTGGACTGGGCACGAACTGACCACCCCGCAGAGACCACCATTCGCACTTACGGATGGAACAGCACTGTCGCCGGATTGCTGGCCGCTGTGGTGAAGCCCCCCATCACACAATTCGAGACGGTCAATGCTCCGGAGAGTCTGGCGCAGGTGCTCGAGGAAAAAGTGGACTACAATAAAATACCGGCGTTGTTCACCTTTGGCTTGGTGCCGGAATTCGATCTCCCCGTCCTGCGGGACATGCTGTGGAGCACCAGTAGCCGATGAAAGCCTGAGCGCTGAAGAAGGGCAGGAGTGCTTCAACTGATCCTGGCCGTACTTGGTGGGGTCTTCGTCCTCGCCTTGCTTTTGTACGCTTGCTGAATCTTGCCCATCTTCACCTTGGGCGCCCGCGTCGATGGCCCTAACGAATCACAAGGTGACTCTCCGGACGGAAAGGCTTAAAACGCTTCTTCCGCGCCGAGATACCGCCATTGGCCGTAGGGCAGGTCACCGAGCCGGATGTTGCCAACGCGCACCCGCTTGAGGCGCAGGACTTTCAGCCCGACCAATTCGCACATGCGGCGGATTTGGCGCTTCTTGCCTTGTTTGAGGATGAACTTCAATTCGTCGCGGTTCTGCCAAGTCACCTGCGCCGGCCGCAGCGGTTTGCCATCCAGACTCAAGCCGTGATTAAGCAGGCGCAGCCCTGCCTCATCCAGCGGCCCCTGCACGCGCACCAGATACTCCTTTTCTACACCTGAATGCTCGCCGATGAGCTGCCGCGCGATCCGGCCGTCCTGCGTGAGCACCAGCAAACCCTCAGAGTCGATATCCAGCCGCCCCGCGACCGCCAGCCCACGCAGATGCGCCGCCTCAAACGTGCGCGGCGACAAATCGCAACGGTAGCGCGTCTTGTCCGAGATCAGCGCAATGGCCGGCTCGTAGCCCGGCTCCGGCTGGCTCGAAACAATGCCAATGGGTTTGTGCAAGAGGATGGTGACCAAGTCTGCCTGCGCGGCCTGCGCGGGTGCGTCCAGCACCACCTCCACGTCCGGCCGCACCTTCGTCCCCAACGCCATCACCCGCACCCCGTCCACCAGCACCCAGCCCTGCTCAATATACCGGTCCGCCTCCCTGCGCGAACACATCCCCCGCAATGCCATCAGTTTCGACAAGCGAAGGCTCTCTGCTTCCATCTCGACGCACTTCCCCAGAATGGGTGCCATCCCACTCTTGAATCTACGTAACACTTTAGCCGGTTGGCGCAATGTGTGTTTCGTCCCCCCACCGTCATTCCCGCGAAAGCGGGAATCCAGAACACTCCAGTGTTTGCCCGCACATTTCTGGATTCCCGCTTTCGCGGGAATGACGGCGGGGGAAGAATACGTATGCGTTACGAATCTACTGTTTCCCTGATCGCGGTTCCATCAGTTTCCCCGCGACTTTGGCGGCGAGGCTGCGTGGGGCCAGGCGGGTGGTGGCCGCCGCGGCGAAGTTGAGGTAGCCGTGAATGACGGAGGGCGTTTTGCCCAACTTACTGAAACAGGTTGCTACGACCTCTTCCGGCTCGGCCATCAGAAAATCCGGGGGGGTGACTTCGATCCCCGCGACTTGTTGGAATTCCGTCCGCGTATAGCCCGGCGAAAGCGCAATGACATCGATGCCAAACGGTTTCAACTCCGCCCAGAGCGCCTCGCCGAAGTTGAGGTTGAAGACTTTGGTGGCGCCATAGGTGGCCATGTACGGCGTGGGCTGATACGAGGCCGTGCTGGCGAGCATGATGATGGCGCCGTTCTTGCGCTTGATCATGTCCGGCAGGAACGCGGCCGTCAGAGCGACAGGCGCGCGGCAGTTGAGGTCCACCATGCGCACTTCTTTGGCGGGGTCCTGCTCGTGAAAGTGCCCCAGCGTTCCAAAGCCGGCGTTGTTGATGAGCATGCCGATCTTGAGCTTGCGCGCGTCCACTTCCTCGCGGATTTTGTCCGCTGCGCTGCGTTTGGTGAGGTCTTGCGCAATAAAATACGCCTTGACGCCGTGCTCCTTGGCGATAGCGCCGGCGAGTTCTTCAAGCAGGGCCTGCCGCCGCGCCACCAGCACGACGTTCATGCCCTCGCGCGCCACGTGATGGGCGAACGCTTTTCCCAGTCCCGCGGATGCCCCGGTGATGAGGGCCGCACCCTGGTATCGTTCCGAGAGTTTGTTGACCATGACAGCACCTCCTAGTGAGATCCATAGCATACAGGATTTTCGCTTCTTGTGGCCCGCCGATGCCCACCCAGGCCGGGGCTGCATAATCTACTGCTATTCCCTATAATAAGGTGATTGGCAGTGATTGGGACCGGCGATGAGCCAACCGACCGACATTCTCGAACACCTCATTTATTTGGGCGACCTGACGGAACCCTGCCCCTACCTGGCGGACCGCGTGTCCACCCTGCGCTTCGGCAATGGGTTGCTGGCGGGAGACCGTTACCGCACGTTGCTCGACCTCGGCTACCGGCGCAACGGCGTGTATGTCTATCGCCCGGCCTGCCGCATGTGCCAGGAGTGCAAGATCCTGCGGGTGCCGGTCGCCGGATTGCGGATGAACAAGGACCAGCGCCGGGTCTGGCGCCGCGGCCAGGAACGATTCGAGGTGCGGTTGGCGGTCCCGCAATACACCCCGGAGAAGGCGGAGATGTATGAGCGCTATCTCCGCTTCCAGCACGGCGACACCAAGACGCCGGTGGACGAGGAGCGCTACACGCGCTTTCTGGTCCAGACCTGCCTGGGGGGGCGCACTTTTGAACTGCAACTCTGGGCGGGCGCGACCTTGGCCGGTGCCGGGATCGTGGATCGCGTCGGCGATGCGCTCTCCACCGTGTACTTCTATTTCGACCCTGCCTATGCCGAGTACAGTCCCGGCACCTATTCCGCCCTGTATGAAATCGATCTCGCCCGGCGCTGGGAACTCACCTACTACTATTTCGGCTACTACATCGCCGGCTGCGCCAGCATGCGCTACAAAGCGCGCTTCTGCCCCTGCGAGGTAAAAGATCTCGACAGCGGCCACTGGCGGAAGATTGCCCGTGGCCCCGCAACGGGGCAGTAACCCCTCCCTCCCATCACTTCTGATTAAGCGATTAAACGGGATTAAACGGGGACAGTAACCTGTTAAATGCAAACGTTCGCAAGTGTCCCTTTCTTTGCGCCCGCGATGCGTTTAGCAGGTAACTGTCCCGAATGGCGCCTAGCCTGTCCCTAATTTCCCCTCCCCAACGGCTCCTTTAGAGCATCATTTCTCAAACCAACTGGGAGGGGACTTTTTCATTGAGTTAAGGAAGGGGACCTTTCTATAGAGTTTTGACAGCAAGAGATCTTCATCGTCCGCCACGTAAGATAGATCGGTGATCTCTATTGTTATCAAGACCCCAACTGATGACAGTGCACTGCTGCTAATGCTTGGTTTCTTTGAGCCGGTTTTCATATGCTGTGAGTTTCATGCCACCTGAATTGGAGGTTTAGGGATGCATCAGCAGCGCATTCAGCGTGTCCGCGAACAGCTCCAAGACCGCGGCAGCGCGGCGTTCTTCAGTTTTTCTCCCGCGGACAATGAATACCTGACGGGCTTCCGCGGCACAACGTCCGCCGTCATCATTGCGGCCCGCGAAGCGCTGTTTCTCTGCGATTTCCGCTATATCGAGCAGGCGAAGATTCAAGTGAAGGACTACGAAATCGAACAGATAACGGGCACCTTCGAGACGCGCGTGGGCGAGCGGCTCGCGGCGCTGGGAGTGGGGGAGGCCGTCTTTGAGCCGACCACGCTGACGGTCTACCAGTTGGAGACACTCCGTAAGGCCTTTGAGGGCACGGTCGAGAGCGACCATGGCATCGTCGGGCGCGCGCGCGAGCGCAAGAGCGAAGAAGAATTGGCCCGGCTGCGTGCGGCCTCGCATCTGGCCGAGCAGGCGATGCTCGACCTGGTAGCGGAGTTGAAGCCCGGCATGCAGGAGCAGGAATTTGCCGCCATGCTCGAGTATGAATTCAAGCGGCGCGGCGCCACCGGCGCCTCGTTTCCTTCGATCGTCCTCTTCGGCGCACACAGCTCCCTCCCGCACGGCGTCCCTGGCACAAAACGCCTCGAAGACGGCGATATCGTGCTCCTGGATCTCGGATGCGTCCACCAAAGCTACTGTTCCGACTTGACTCGCACCTTCGTATTCGGTACGATTCCTCCGGCTTGGTTTGAAGAGATTTATAACGTCACCCTCTCTGCCCAGCAAGCCGCGCTCCGCGCTGTCCGTCCGGGCGCTTCCTGCAAGGATGTCGACAACGTCGCGCGCGAGATGATCCGCGAGGCCGGCTTTGGCGATTACTTTGGCCATGGCCTTGGCCACGGCGTCGGATTGGAAATCCACGAGTCTCCGCGGCTCAACATGCAATCCGAAGCCGTGCTGGAAGCGGGCATGGTAGTGACGGTCGAACCAGGTATCTATCTGCCCGGCAGAGGCGGCGTCCGGATTGAAGATCTGGTCTTCGTCACGCCCAGCGGCTGCGAAGTAGTGACCCAATCATCCAAGGAACTCAAGGTACTTAGTGCATGATCTCGACGGCGGATTTTCGGAACGGTTTGGTAATGCAGATCGACAATGGTCTGTGGGAAATTGTGGAATTTCAACACGTTAAGCCGGGCAAGGGCGGCGCTTTTGTACGTACCAAGCTCCGGAACGTCCTCACGGGCCGGGTCCTCGAACGCACCTACCGCTCCGGCGAGCGTTTCGAAGAAGCCCGTATCGAAGACCAGACTTGGCAGTATTTATATTTTGACGGCGATCTCTACCACTTCATGCACCCGGAAAGTTTCGAGCAGCTCGAGGTGAGCAAAACCATTGTCGGCGACAACGCCCAGTGGATGAAAGAAAACGAGAAAGTGGTCCTGGTCTTCCATAATGGCAAGATCATCAACCTGAAAGTGCCCTTTTTTGTGGAACTTCACATCACCAAATCGGATCCAGGGGTTCAAGGGGATCGCAGCTCCGGCGCGACCAAACCCGCCACTCTGGAGACTGGGGCCACGATCCAGGTACCATTGTTTCTTGATGAGGGTGACACCGTGCGTGTGGACACGCGCACCGGGCAGTATATCGAGCGTGTTTCCTGAGCCACCGGGCCTGTCCCGGCAAGTGGGGGGGATGTCACGCTCCTCGCAACTCAGTACGTTGACTTGTCCCGGCAGCAGGGGTTGCCACACCCCCTGCGGACTTGCCCGCTGGCTCGTCTGGGGCGTAGAGGCCCTGGACTACTACGTGGCGCCGGAGGGAGAACACGAGTGGATATTGCGGAACTCCAGAAGCTCATCCGCGTGCTGGAATCGTCCGGCTTGTCCGAGCTGGAAATCGAGGAAAACGGGCGGCGCATCCGCCTCGCCAAGAATGCCGCACCGCTGGCCATGTTTGCGCCGCAAGGCGTTGCGGGGCCCTTGGTGGTCCCGGGCGCGCCCGGAGTGCCCGGCGCACACGCCGGCGAAGAGGCGGCCACCCCGGCGCCCGCGGAAGCCGAACACTTCCCGACCATCGATTCCCCCATGGTGGGGACTTTCTATGCTTCCCCCGCACCTGGCGACCCACCCTTTGTGGTGATAGGCGACCCCGTCGAAGTCGATCAGACGGTCTGTATCATTGAAGCGATGAAGATTATGAATGAAGTGACGGCCAAATTCGCTGGGACTATCGAGAAGGTGCTGGTGGACAATGGCGAGCCCGTCGAATTCGGCCAGCCTCTCTTTGCGCTGCGCCCGCTGGAATAGGTGGGCTTTCATTGCGTCTGACCACTCATGCAGGTTCCACCCCCATGTTCAAGCGTGTGCTGATAGCCAATCGAGGCGAGATCGCGGTGCGCGTCATCCGCGCTTGCCGCGAGATGGGCATTACTTCGATCGCAGTCTACAGCACCGCCGACAAGAATTCGTTGCACGCCCTCCTGGCCGACGAGAGCATTTGCATCGGCCCGCCAGAGCCGTCCGAAAGCTATCTCAAGATCCCGAACATCATCTCGGCCGCCGAGATTACCGACGCCCAGGCGGTCCATCCGGGCTACGGGTTCCTCTCCGAGTCCGCCAAATTCGCCTCCATCTGCCGGGATTGTCACATCACGTTCATCGGCCCCACGCCGGAAGCCATTTCCCTGAGCGGCGACAAGTCCGCCTGCCGCCAGGCCGTCAAGGCCGCCGGCGTACCGATCGTCCCCGGCAGCGAGGGCATCATCAAAGAGCCCCAGCACGCCCTCGAAGTGGCCCAGAAGATTGGGTTCCCCGTACTGGTGAAAGCCTCCGCGGGCGGCGGCGGTAAAGGCATGCGCATCGCCCACACCGAAGCCACCCTGAAGAACGCCGTCACGCTCGCCACGACCGAGGCCCAGGCCGCGTTTGGCGACAGCGGCGTCTACCTGGAAAAATTCCTCGAAGGCGCGCGCCACATCGAATTCCAGATCATGGGCGACAGTCATGGCCGCGTCTTTACCTATGGCGAACGTGAATGCAGCATCCAGCGCCGCCACCAGAAGTTGATCGAAGAAACGCCCAGCACCGCGCTGTCCAACTCGCTCCGGGCCAAGATGGCCAAAGCCGCCCTGCGCGCCGCGAAGGGGATTGGCTACACCAACGCCGGCACAGCGGAATTCCTGCTCGCCCCGGACGGCCAGTTCTTCTTCATCGAGTTCAACGCGCGGATTCAGGTCGAGCACCCCGTGACCGAAGAAGTGACCAGCGTGGACTTGGTCCAGGAGCAACTCCGCGTCGCCGCTGGTGAAGCGCTCAGCTCCAGTTCGGTAAGGCCCGAAGGCGCGTCCATCGAGGCCCGGGTCTATGCCGAAGATCCTGAGATGAACTTTCGCCCCAGCCCCGGTATAATCAAACGGTGCCACTTGCCCGGGGGACCCGGTATCCGCGTGGACACACACCTGTTCTCCGGATACGAAGTGCCCCGGTACTATGACTCGCTCCTGGCCAAGGTCATTGCGCGCGGTCAGACCCGTGATCAGGCCATCGAACGGCTCAGTGGCGCGCTCGATGAATTCGTGACGGAAGGCGTAAAAAACACGGCGAAACTCTGCGCCCGCATTGTCCGGGGCGACCGCTTCCGCCGTGGCGATCTCGGTCCCGACCTGCTGGAGGAATACCTCCCTTCGGACCGCTGAAGAAAGTGAATTACCATGAAACTCTTCGTTCTGAAATTGCTCAGCCTGCTCGTCCTGCTGGCGGGCATCGTGTCCCTCGCATTGGTGTTTGACCTGCCTCAAGTCTCCGGCCCGGTCGACAAGGTCTGGGCCTTCTTTGCCGGCGATGGGAGCGGATTCAACAAGGAGTTGCTGTTGTTGGGCGCCGTCCTCACCATCCTCGGCGGCTATGGGCTGTTCCCGCAGTTGCGCGATCGTTCCAAGCGCACGATCACGTACCAGGGCGATCATGGCCAGATCAATATCCAGGTCGATAAGGCCGAGGCTACCCTACGCAAAGTGGTCTGTGCCATGCCGGAAGTCAGGTCGGTCCGTGTGCGGGTCATTCCGGACAAAGACCAGCGCGGCGCGGTCATAAAAGCCGATGTCATTGTCAATAACCAGGACGAAGTCCCGGCACGCCGCACGTTCGAGATGATCACCGAATTGATTGAAGAAACCGCCACCGACGTGCTCGGCCTCGAGATTCGCCAGCCTGTCCAATTGCATATCACCGGGACCAGGGTCGACGCCAAGGCGGCCAGCCAGTCACTGCACGCCCGTGTCTCGCAACGTGGTGCGGGCACGCCGGCCTGGAGCCCCGCTGTCGCCGCGGCCGGCGCGACCGCGAGCGCCATTCCCGCCGCCGCGCATGAAAGCACCTACGCCGCCGTCGATGAAGCCGCTGCGGAAGACTATTCGGAACCGGCGGTTGAACCCTTCGAGGTGAATATCCCGCCTGTCGCCACCGTACCGGCAGACACCGAATCACCGGACATCCACCAGATTACGTTGCCCAAAGCCGAGCCCATCGAACCGATCGAGGAACTTGCTGGGCCGCTGGACATTCGGCCGGGCGCCCACGTGTCTGCCGAGTCCTTCGAAGAGGAGGAATACACACTGCCTCCGCTGACGGAAGACGAGGACCGCCCTGCTGCCTCTCCGGAATCCGGCGATGCCGAGAAAAGGGCCGGCGAAACTCTTTGAAGCGTCCATGATGTCCATAGTGTCCATCTCGTCCGTTTAGTCCATTCCAAGAACCACCCATGCTCGCCAAACGAATCATACCCTGTCTCGATGTTGCTGAAGGCCGTGTAGTAAAAGGGGTCAACTTCCTCGGGTTGCGCGATGCCGGCGACCCGGTCGAGATTGCCCAGCGCTATGACGAAGAGGGTGCGGACGAACTCGTATTTCTCGACATCCAGGCCTCGACCGACAACCGCGACACCATGCTCGATGTCGTCCGGCGCACGGCCGAACAGGTCTTTATGCCGCTCTGTGTCGGCGGTGGCATCCGTACCATCGAAGACATCCGCCGGCTGCTCAGTGCCGGCGCCGACAAAGTCTCCATCAACACCCCCGCCATTCAGAATCCCGATTTCATCAATCGCGCCGCGGACCGCTTCGGCTCCCAGTGCATCGTCGTCGCCATCGACGCCAAGAAGACCGGGGACGGCTACATCGTCAAGAGTCATGGCGGCCGGGAAGGGGGCCGCCCCACCCCCCTCGAGCCTATCAGTTGGGCGCAAGAGGCCGAACGCCGCGGCGCCGGCGAAATCCTCCTCACCTGCATGGATGCCGACGGCACCAAGGCCGGCTATGACATTCCCCTCACCCGCGCTGTCGCCGAAGCCGTGGGGGTTCCGGTCATCGCCAGTGGTGGCGCCGGGACCCTCGAACACCTGCGCCAAGCCCTTGTCGAAGGCAAGGCCGACGCCGCCCTCGCCGCTTCCATCTTCCACTTCCGTGAATTCACCATCCAGCAGGCCCGCCAATACCTTGCAAAACACGGTGTCCCTGTGCGGCCCTAAAGCCCCATTGCGTCGATTTTGCTGTCCTTGTCGTCCCTGCTGTCCTTTTTGTCCTTTTTCGCAAATGGCAGTATGCATAATCCAGTGACATGTGATGATTGACTTCACCTTTCACCTCGTCTCAAACGGAAATCTAGTGATGTTCCGGCCTTGCGCTTTTCCCCAGCCCCGGCGATGGCGTCACTCCCACCGTGTCTCCTGACGAGTTGCGAGTTCCGAGTTGGGAACTCCATGAATCGGCCTGTATCATACCTCCCAGTCACTCTACTCGTTTGACTAACCGCAGTTTTGCGTTCCAACTCATAACCCAGAACTCAGAACCCAGAACCAACTACCCGGAACTCGCAACGCATGAATCTATCTACCATCGCCAAATTCGACGACAAAGGCCTCCTCTGCGCGGTCATCCAGCACTACAAGACCGGACAGGTGCTGATGGTCGGCTATATGAACCAGGAATCTCTCGACATCACCCTCCGCGAACGCAAGGCCTGTTTCTGGTCGCGCTCCCGGCAAAAGCTCTGGCTCAAGGGCGAAACTTCCGGCAATGTCCTGCACATCAAGGAAATCCGCGTGGACTGCGACGGCGACGCGTTGTTGCTTAAGTGCGACCCCGTCGGCCCGACGTGTCACACGAATGAGACGAGTTGTTTTTATCGACTGGTAGGCGAAGATAAAACTGTAACGCTGGCGGGCGATGGCGTGACCAGGGCATAGGCCGCCACGCGCCCCGCAGAGGATAAAGTCATGATCCACCCTGACCTCGAAACCTTCCGCGCCCGCGCCAAACCCGGCGCACTGGTACCCATATACCGCGAAATCGTCGCGGACCTCGAAACGCCCGTCGCGGCGTACCTGAAAATCACCAAAGGCCAGCACTACTCCTTCTTGCTCGAAAGCGTCGAACACACCGGCACCCTCGGCAAGTACTCTTTCCTCGGCGCCAACCCCTCCATCGTTTTCCGCTCCAAGGGGAAGCACATATCCATCTTGCGCCAAGGTCAGGAAGAACACTCTGAGCACGATCAGCCGCTTGAAGTGCTCCGCGCGCTCATGAAGGAGTATCACCCCGTGCGCGTCGATGGCCTGCCTGATTTCCATGGCGGCGCCGTCGGCTACATGGGTTACGACCAGGTCCGTTTCTTCGAGCGCCTCCCCGACAACAACCCGGACACCCTCAATCTCCCCGATCTCTACTTCATGATCACCGATACGCTCCTGATCTTCGACCACGTCCGGAACAAGATTCAGATCGTCTCGAACGTCCATGTCGGCAGCGACATGGACGCCGCCTATGCCACTGGTGTGGGAAAGATTCACCGTCTCGAAGATCAACTGCGCGGGCCACTCGAAGTGCCCCAGGAAACCACCCAGCCCGCGGACGGTGTCATCCGCTCCAACTTCACGCGCGAAGGTTTCTGCGATGTCGTCCGCAAAGCGAAGGAGTACATCTGTGCGGGCGACATCTTTCAGGTGGTCCTGTCCCAGCGTTTTGCTCGCAACGTGAGCGTTGGCCCCGTCACGCTCTACCGTGCCCTCCGCTGCATCAACCCTTCGCCCTATATGGTGCTGATGCAATTCCCCGAACTCGCCCTCGTTGGTTCGAGCCCTGAAGTGATGACTCAAGTCCAGCACGGGCGTTGCATGGTCCGGCCCATCGCCGGCACCCGCCCCCGCGGCGCCACGTCCGAGGAAGACCTGCAACTTGAGCGCGATCTGCTTGCCGATGAAAAAGAGTGTGCCGAACACGTCATGCTGGTCGACCTCGGCCGCAACGACATCGGGCGCGTCAGCCAGGCCGGCAGCGTTGCCCCAGTTTCCAATAAAATGATGGTCATCGAGCGCTACTCCCACGTCATGCACATCGTCAGTGAGGTCGCCGGGGCCATGCGCCCCGAGTGCGACGCCTTCGATGCGCTCGCCGCCACCTTCCCGATGGGCACCGTCAGCGGCGCCCCCAAGATCCGCGCCATGGAAATCATCGACGAACTCGAACCCGAACGCCGCGGCGCCTACTCCGGTGGCTGCGGCTACATCAGCTTTTCTGGCGAGATGGACACCTGTATCCTGATCCGCACCATGGTTGTCAAAGACGGCACCGCCTACCTCCAGGCCGGCGCTGGCATCGTCTACGACAGCGACCCCGAGCGCGAGTACGAAGAAACCGTGAGCAAGGCCCGCGCCATGGTCCGCGCCATCGACCTCGCGGAAAAAGGACTGGAACTATGAAACGCCTATCTAATCGGTCGCGTCTTCAGGTCCTTGGGGACTCCAGCTCCCTGCCATCTCGGCAGTCATTGTTGTCCCCTATTCATCCTTCATCCCTCATCCTTCATCCTTCCCAGGAGCCCTCCCCCCAATGATCCTCCTCATCGACAACTACGACTCCTTCACCTACAACTTGGTGCAATACTTCGGTGAAATGGAAGACGACATCCGCGTCTTCCGCAACGATGCCATCGACATTACCGGCATCCGCCAGATCGACCCGGACCACATCGTCATCTCGCCCGGCCCCTGCACCCCCACCGAGGCCGGCATCTCCGTCGAGGTCATCAGCGAACTCGGCGCGGAATACCCCATCCTCGGCGTCTGCCTCGGCCATCAGAGCATCGGCCAGGCCTACGGCGGAGACATCGTCCGCGCCGATCGCATCATGCACGGAAAAGTCAGCCAAATCCTTCACCACGGCGACGCCCTCTTCGCCGGCATCCCCTCGCCCTTCACCGCCACCCGTTACCACTCCCTCATCATCCGCCGCGACACCTGCCCGGCCTGCCTCGAAATCACCGCCGAAACCGCCGTGGGCGAAATCATGGCCGTCCGCCACCGCGACCACCCCGTCTTCGGCGTCCAATTCCACCCGGAAAGCATCCTCACCGGCCCCGGCAAACAGATCCTCAAAAACTTCCTCACGCTCGGCGCCGGTGCGGCCAAATCGTGAACTTAGTGGTTGTTTTCATATATACGCTAACGTGAATTTGTGCACTCCTACACTTAGCCCCGAAGGGGCGTCCGCGAGCAGCGGCAGGCCCTACAGTGCACCTGCTGGTTCCTTCATCTTTCCGGTGTGTTATTAAATTATCACTATACTATCTAACTCTTCCACAAGAACGTAAGAAATAACGTTCGAACATCACGCCTAAAGATAAATTGCGTCGCTTGCCGTAGACTCTTTTGTAAGTAAACGCTTGTTCGAGTTACCAATACTTGTGAAATGAGGTTTTCCATTGCCTGAGGAAGATCAAAAGTCACTGTTCTTGAACTGGCTAGGCGAGCATGGCGCCTCCGTCATGAAGGTGGCGCGCGCGTACACCCTCACCCACGAGGAATGTCAAGACCTGGCACAGGAGATTCTGCTCCAGGCTTGGCGGTCCTTGCCGAAGTTCGAGCATCGGGCAAGCGCGGCGACGTGGTTTTATCGTGTGGCACTACAAACCGCGATGAATTGGCACAGAAACGACAAACCTCGTCGAACAAGACAACAACCATTGCTGGATGTGCATGTCACGGCAGCGGAAGGGGTTGGCAGTGCCGAGCAAGCGCAGCAGCGCGAGACCGTGGAGCAGCTCTACAACGCCATCCACCAGCTACCGAAAGCCGACGCGGCGTTGGTGCTGCTGTACCTGGACGAACTGAGTTATCGGGAGATGGCTGAAGTATTGGGCATCTCGGAAAGCAACGTCGGGGTGAAGTTGAATCGCGCGAAAAAAGCGTTGAGTGAACTGATGAAAGGCAATCCAGATGTCCCCTGACGAATATCAGAAGGCATGGCAGGCGCAGGCGTCTCAGACGCATGTGACGATCGATGCCGACCTGCTGCTGAAGGAAGTGCAACGTGACCAACGAGAATTTCGGGCGAAAACCTCTCGGAATGATTTCGCTGTAATAGGGATACTATTGCTATTGCTGCCCGAGTTGATCTTTTTGGGCTTCACAACGGCATCGCCTTGGACGTGGTATCTCTTAGTGGCAGGTCTAATTTGGATTATCGGGTTCATCCTGGTGGGTCGAGCGCGTCTCAAGCCGACGCCGAATGATCCGGGTGAACCTCTGCTTAGCTGCGTGAAGGATTCACTGGCCCTCGTGGAGCATCAGATCTGGTCGATGCGCAATATCTTCTGGTGGTACCTGCTGCCGATGGCTATTCCACTACTGGCATTCACTGCCCATGTTTCATGGTTAAAGGCTAGAAGCTGGTTGGACGCGCTTGGGGACGTAAACTCTCTTATTTTCGTTTTTTTCTTGGCACTCGGTTATTTCATTCATTACATGAGTCAACGCGTCGTTCGTACGCAGTATGAACCGCGACGCCAGGAGCTACTCACGCTGCTTGCGAATCTCAGTGATGAATCGACGGGCGAAGTGAGCGGCGAGTACCCCCTATTGATGAGCGCAAAGAGCCTCTCCTGTGCGCCTCGGCGAAAGTTCGTCGCAATCCTGTACTTCATGGCGGTCCTGTTGATGATTGTACCAGCCATACTCTTTGACGCCCGCTGGATTGCTGTCAGCCTGGATGAGGAATATCCCAAGAAGTCCCCCTTCGCCGCGGTGCGGTGGGAGGACGGCCAGCCGGAAATCCAAGTTGGCGACGAGTGGTTTACGCTCGTGTCGCTGGACGATCTCCCTGCCGCCGACATCGTCGCCTTCAGCCAGGAGACGTTTGGGGCCAAGTGGCAGAAGCGATTCGAGGAGGACCTCGTCGAGCTTCTCACACGTATGGGGCATCCGACACAGGACACGGTCACGTTGGTTGTTCAATCACTGACGTCGTCAGAGACGCGGACACTCGTGGACGTCCCCATGACAAGGGCCAACCGCCAGGCCATCTGGGACGCGGCCCAGGCCCGTGAGCGCCGCGAGCAACAGCCAGCGACGCGCCCCGCCGTTCCCATTGATGACGCCGAAGCGGCACTCAAGGACTTGATTCCCCGCCTTCGTAATGAGAAGAAACTTGTTGGCCTTGCCGCGATGGTTATGGTCGACGGGCAAGTCATTGCTTCTGCGGTCGACGGGGAGCGGAAGAAAGGAAGCGGGGTACAGCTTGAGATTGGCGATCGCTGGCATCTCGGGTCGATTACAAAGTCAATCACCGCCACGATGATTGCGCGATTGGTGGAATCGGGAAAGATGCAATGGTCCGACGAACTCGCCCAGTACTTCCCCGAGGCATCCGTCCACGAGGATTGGAAACCGGTCACGATCAGACAACTGCTGACGCACACGTCGGGCGCGCCGGCGAACTTTTCTTTCTTGACGCCGCGGCACAAGCCTGCACGCGGTCCCGAACGCACGCAGGCACGCCGCGAAGCGGTGTTAAAGATGCTCGCTGAGCAACCAGAATACCCGCCGGGCGAGTCCATGCTCTATTCCAATGCTGGCTACACCATTGCGGGCGCGATGGCTGAAAAGGCGACCGGCGAAACGTGGGAAGACCTCGTGCAACGAGAGGTCTTCGATCCGCTGGATCTCAAAGGCGCGGGCTTCGGCCCGCCGAAGAGTTCGGACGACACACTCGAACAGCCGCGCGGTCACCGTACGTCACTTCTCTGGAAAGTCTCAGTGAACGACGACGAGGATAACACCCCAATCATCGCCCCCGCCGGCTGGGTTCACATGACACTCGGCGATCTCTGTGTTTACGCAACGGAACACCTGCGCGGCGACCTTGGCGAGGGCAAGCTTCTCTCCGCCGAGACCTACAAACTGCTGCACACACCCAAGCTCGACCAATATGCGTGCGGCTGGGTGAGGAACGAACCAAGCGCGGACATCCCGCACACGGTGTACTGGCATAACGGGTCGAACACGCTGTGGTACGCGCTCGTTGCGTTCATCCCCGAGAAGAACATGGTCGTCGCCGTCACATCGAACGACGGCAACATCGAGAACGCCGAAGCAGCCGCTTGGGAGGTGGTGAAGACCTGCGCGCAGATCGAAGCCGGAGCGGCTCCCCGCCAGGCCATTCGCGACGTGAGCCGCGCTGTGCCCATTGACGCCGCCGAGCTTTTCCGGACGCGTATCGACGAGTTCCTCAGCGCCGCCCGAACCGAAGCGGGTTTCAGTGGGGCTGTCACCGTGGCGCGCGGCGGGCTATCCGTCTAGCAGGGCGCGGTTGGTTACTCACGCCTGGAATCGAAGGCGCCCAGATCCGTGACACACATCGCGGGCCCGGACTGCCCCGGCCGCAGGTCCCCTCTGCCCCAGAACCCGCCCTAATGCCTGATAGTCCGTGTCAGTCCGAGTCAATTTCCTCCTCCTTCCCTCCTTCGAATGTTTGACATTAGACAATTGCTATGCTAGATTTAGCTCTTCAATTCTGGGGGCCTTTCAACCAGGAGTCAGGGTTTAACATGGGCCTGAACAAGAAACAGCAAAAAGTCGCCACCGAGCTGGAGCGCCGGGTGGAAATGTTGCGCGAATTCATGAACGACTGGCTGTTGTTTAACCAGATCATGAGCGCGTATCCCAGCCCTGGCGTGAACAAGGCGCAGCTCGAAAACCAGTTCCTCAAGATCAAGAGCAAACTGGCCCGCGAACACCGCGTGTTGCAGGAAACGCTCCAGTCGGATTATGGACTCGACGGCAACACGATGAACATCGTCTCCGGCGCCACCAACCTTGAAGCCATCTACACCCAGTCCGAAGTGGCCGTGAAGAAACTCCAGACGGAGTGGCACCGCGCGTTCATCTCGATTAATGAGACCTTGGGCGCGCTGGAAGACAAGAAAGCCCGCGCCGAACAGGGCGAGAAGGTTTTCCTGCCTTCCAGCATCATGGAAGGCACCGCGGTAAAGACGGGATCCGGAAAAGGTCTCAAGACCTTTCTGATTATCGCGGGCATCGCCGGCGTGCTGGCCATACTCTATTTCTTCACCCCGCTCGGCGACATGTATACGAAAGCGTTCCAGGATCTCATCGGCGGCTGAGCCGGCCGCTAAAATGTTTCATGAGCCTGCCCGCCTGCGTCCTCCACGGGGTGCGTAGCCCACCTCTCTTTCCACTCTCTCGCGCGCGGCGGTCTGCCTGAGGCGTCTTACGTGAACAAGCAAGAACAGCAGCAACAAGAAGACAAGGAATTGCGCATGAGTTTTACGGAGCACCTCGCGGAGCTTCGCGTGCGCATTATCCGCTCCGGCGCGGCGCTCCTGGTGGCGGTCGTCCTGGCCTACATCTTCTCCAACCAGATCTTCACCATCATCGCGCGGCCGCTCAGTCCCGCCGGGATGATCCAGAACCTTTCGGATCTCTGGAAGACAGAGGAGACGCCCGAGGCCCCCCCGGGACCGCCCGATGTGGTTTTGTTGTGCCGCACACCGGCCGAAGGCCCCGTGACCATCACCAAGGGCGATAAGGTCGGGCTGACCGCCGTGTATGTCATTACCGGCCCGGCGGGGGACAACCCCGTTTCCGGCGAAGCCCTTGAGGGAACGGACAAGAACAATGCCGTGGTGCCGGTCAAGGTGCCCGGCGTGGTGGTCTTTGGCGAGACCGGCAGGGAGGAGGGGGCGCAGTGGACGGTACTGTCTCCGATTGAACCCATCCTGGTCCAGTTAAAACTCGCTGTGTACGTCGGTGGGTTGTTGGCCCTGCCCATCATCATCTGGCAACTCTGCGCCTTCGTCTTCCCCGGTCTCCACCGTGGCGAGCGGCGCCTGGTGCAAGTTCTTCTCGTCGGCTGCTCGCTCCTCGGCATCATCGGCATGCTCATCTGCTACTTCCTCGTGCTCCCCCTTGTGCTGCCCTATCTCATTCAGTGGGTGCCCGAAGGCGTCATGACCCAGTTCCGCATGAGCGAAACCATTTCGATCCTCCTGCTGGCCCTCGTCGGGTTCGCCATTGCCTTCCAGTTCCCCATGGCCGTCCTCATCCTCGTCTATCTCGACCTGCTTACCCCGGCGACGCTCAAGCAATACCGCAAGCTCGCCATCGTCGGCATTGCCTTCGCCTCCGCGATCCTGACGCCGCCCGACCCCATCTCGATGTGCATCATGATGCTCCCCCTCCTGTTGTTGTACGAAGTGAGCATCTGGCTTTCCTACATCGTCATTCGCCGCCGGAAAGCTGCGGCATGAACCGGAACACATTCGTGGGCAATGTTCC
>JACPGD010000070.1 GCA_016182645.1 Candidatus Hydrogenedentota bacterium
GGTGGTTGGCGTCATGGAACCTTCCTGAGTATCAGAAGGCCACGCCGGAAGCGTGGCGATATGAGCCCGGGCAGCTTGCCTGGGGGCCGCTTCCGCGTCACAAGCTGTTCCCGGCGCATGACTTTAGATCTCGTGCCGAGGGCCAGAAGAGGCGCTCGAGCGTCTTGGCCTATCCTACACAACGCTACCAACAGCAATCACTTAGCGTTTATTCCCCCCCTTCAACGCGCGAATGTGCGAATGTGGGAATGTGCGAAGGGGGAACGTCGGAGTGGGGGAATGTGGGAGTGGGGGAACGTGCGAACGTGCGAACGGGGAACGTGCGAAGGGGGGAACGTGGAATTTTGTGCGCACGTTCACACGTTCACACTTCCCCAATCCCTCCGGTACAATACGCCACGTTTGTAAGTCAGGATCATTCAATGAACATCCTTGCACTCGAAGGTGGCGGCACCCGGACCGTCGGTGGACTCTACAATGAACGCAAAGTCTTGCTCGGCGAAGCGGTGGGCGCGCCCTGCAACCCCGTGGCCTATGGGGTGGCCCGAAGCGTGGAGGCGCTGGTGGAGGTGGCCAACAGCTTGCTCAGGCAAGGAAAGGCAGGGGAAGCGGCCATCGCCGTGGCGGGAGCATTAGACCCCGCCCACAGGCAGGCGATGGGGGAAGGCGTGGCCCGCGCCTTCGGCCTACAGCAAGTGCTTCTGGCCACAGACCTTCACGCACTCCTCTGGGGAAACGCCGGGAACAGGCCGGCCCTCCTCGTGATCGCCGGGACGGGATCGAGCGTTCTGGCCCGGGACGGCTCCGGCATCCTCAGGCGGGCCGGGGGGCGTGGCACCGTGCTGGGAGACCAAGGCAGCGCGTACCACATCGCAGTGGCGGCCTTACGCGCGGCGGCAAAGGCCGTGGACGGGGCAGGGCCGGAAACGCTGTTGGTGGACTCGCTGCCGCCTGCGGCCGGCAAAGCGCAGTTTGAGGAACTGGTAGGCTGGTCGGCCACCGCCTCGAAGCGAGAAATTGCGGCGTTGGCTGAACACGTGTCGGCGGCCGCCAGCGCGGGGGATGCCGTGGCTGCTGGCATCGTCGAGGAGCAGGCGCACAGCCTGGCCGCGCTGGTACCGGCGCTTATCGGCCGGCATTCTCTGCCAGAATCAAGCCGTATTCTTCTTCACGGCGGGCTCTTTTTCCACTGCCCGCGCTATCGGCGGGCGTTCGAGGCCAGCGTGATGGAGTCCAGTGGCCGCACTTGCGAGGAAACGTCCGTACGGGGGCACGCGGCCGCACTCAAATTATTGGAATGCCTAGACTTAGATGACGCACTGCCTGAGTGGCTAACACGCGCACGGGGCAGGTCAGATTCTATTGCCGTGCCTCCCACTGAAGGATGGCGGGTCGGCGCAGCCGCCATTGACCATTCGGATGCCGCTGGTGTAGTCGAGGCCATGACCAACACTGAAGAGGAGGTGAGTGCGGCCCTGAGAAGCTGTGCGGCATCCATCACTCTCGCGGTCGAGGCGGCGGCTGCGAGTCTGCGCGCGGGGGGACGCATTCTCTATGTTGGCGCGGGGACCAGCGGCCGCTTGGGCGTCCTCGATGCCTCGGAGTGCCCTCCGACGTTTGGTGTTGAGCCTGACAGGGTGGTGGGCATCATGGCCGGTGGCGACGCCGCCCTCCGCGACAGCACGGAAGGCTCGGAGGATGATGAAGCCGCGGGACAACGCGACCTCCTGGCCCACCGTCCTGAATCCTCCGACTTCGTTGTGGGCATCGCTGCCTCCGGCGCCACGCCGTATACCCTCGCGGCCCTCCGTACCGCCCGCCAGGCCGGCGCCAAGACATGCCTTCTCTGCTGTAATCCGCAGGCCGCGTCTACGGTTGACGTTCTGATCGCGCTGGACACTGGGCCGGAGGTGCTGGCGGGGAGTACCCGGCTAAAAGCTGGCACCGCAACCAAAGCGGTGCTCAATATGATCAGCACTGGCGCTATGGCGCTGAGCGGGCTGGTTTATGACGGCTTGATGGTGGGCATGCAGCCGACCAACCATAAGCTGCGTGCTCGTGCGGCGCGCATTGTAGCGGCCATCACGGAATTGCTGGAAGCCGAAGCGGTGCCCCTGCTGGAACGGGCGGGGTGGGACATTCGAACCGCCGTCGTCATGGCATGGGCGAACGCTGACCCCTCTCGCGCGCGGGAGATATTGGACAGTTCCAAGGGTGATCTCAGGCGCGTGAAAGCGTTCCTTGCGGCTGATTAGTCTCTACCACCTTCTGGTCAACCCTGCGGCGCAAGCTTTAAGACCAACTGCTCTGATGACGCATCGTAAAAATAGGTCAAACCCAGCGGTGCAAGCATGGACGTGAGTACCTCGCCCAGAGGTTCGCCGCTCGCGCTCACGTACTTTATAGTGGCCGATTCAGCGGTACTCCTGGCGCTTTCTTCCACGGTGTACTGGAACTTGTGCGCTTGGGTCAGCATGCCCATCGCATCCGTCAACGACATATCATCGATTTTCAGAGCAACCGTCGTCGACAGGAAGTTCGCCGGCTGCTCTACCTGGTTCGCTTTGCTCTCGCTCTGGACACACCCCGCTATTGCAAACAACGCCAGCCCGAAAGCCACGATTTCGCCTTTTCGCATCCTGCTTCCTCCTTCGATTGCTTTGAAACCCCTGACTATAGGATAAAATCGGGCACCAAGTGGTGACATTTTCACGGTTCGCCGACGGGAGTGAAGCAGATTGAATCGATCGCAGCCCCGGAATTGTGCATACCTTTTGCCCGAGCTTGCACCAGTTTTCCGCCGGTTCTTGGCGCTACTGGAATACACTTGCGTCTGTCTGATGCCTGTTTGGTTTGCCGCTTGCGGGGCTGGGCATGCGCCGGAAGTTGCCGCACCGGTGCGCCCGGTGGCGAAACCGCAGCCAGCGCCGTCGACGATCCCGGAACCAGCGCCCACGGCCCGCTCCGGAGATCCCCTTGACGCTCTGCACGTGCGTATCCGCTACGCCCAGGAGAATGGCCCGCTCGGCATTTATGCAGTCGCCCCCACGATCTTGCGGAATGGGGCACAGGAAGTGCCGCTTGCGGCTGGGCAGTGGCGCCTTAGCGTGACTCATGTGCGCCCCGCTCAGCAGCGGTTTCACGTGTTTCCCAAGACCTTTCAGCCGGGAGAGGAGACCGCGCTCGAAGCGTACCTGGCGTCGTGGCGGCAGCAAGGCTACCAGCCCTCCATTGAAGTCTTCGGCAAGCAGTTTCAGGCCGGAACTCGCGCGATTGACAATCGCCAGTTCTGGGTATCGCTGGCGCGCGTGCCCACCCAAGCGGCCGCGGAAGCGCTCATCGCGCGATTGAAGCCGCAGCAGGTCTGGGCGTGGAGCCGGGCGGAGACTATCGTCCCCGGCGCAGCCATGCTGCTCGTCCAGGGTCAAGACGGCGCTACAATGGCGCAAGTCACCCTGCCCGCCACGCTGGAATGCAGTGCCCCCGTCAGTTTGATGAACATTGACAATGGGTTTTGGAACGAAGTGCGGGCCGACCGCGTGTACCAGGCGCCATTGTCGCTGGAGATCGGCCCGCAGGGCACTCTGGAGGTGCTGGGTGAGTTGCCCGTGGAAACCTATCTGCTGGGGGTGCTGCCGGCAGAAATGCCCGCCACCTGGCCGCCAGAGGCCCTGGCGGCGCAGGCTATCGCCGCGCGCAGCGAAGTCTTGTTTAACCTGGCCGGTAAGCACCGGCTCGAGGGCTTCGATTTTTGCGCCCTCGAACACTGCCGGGCTTACGGTGGGATTGCGGCGCATTTGCCTGGGACTGACAACGCGGTTCGCGCGACAACCAGCGAAGTACTGGTGACGGGACACCGGAGCGTGCCCACGGTCTTCTGCGCCAATTGCGGCGGCTGGACCGAGAACAACGAGGTCGTCTGGGCCGGGCCCGCAAACGCCTCCCTGCGCGCCGTGCCCGATTTTCCGCTGGCCGCGCGCCCACCCGCACTTGGGCCTGTTTCGCGCTGGGTGTTCGGCGCCCCCCCAGCCTATTGCGCCGCGGACAAGGCCAATTTCCGTTGGACACGCCGCTACACCACTGCGGAGCTTTCCGCGCTGGTGAACAAGTGGCACAACATCGGCACGATCCAGAGAATCGAGCCCGGCGAACGGGGCACTGGGGGCCGCCTGAAGTCCTGCCGCATCACCGGTTCCGCGGGGAGCGCAACGCCCGACAGGGAGCTCAACATCCGGCTTGCGTTTGGCGGTCTTCCCAGTGCAGTATTCAGCGTGGAAAATGTTGGTGGTGTCTTTACATTTACGGGAGCGGGCCGGGGTCATGGCGTTGGCCTGTGCCAGCAGGGCGCCCGGGCAATGGCCCTCGAGGGGTTGGGGCATGAAGAGATTCTCCGGCACTACTTTTCCGGCGCGGAGTTAGAAAGGCTGGGTGGCGATGGATTTCAAGGCCCTGGCTGAAAAAGAGTATCGATTCATCGTCGGCCTGATGTCCGGCACGTCCAGTGACGGAGTGGACGCTGTGCTCGTGCGTATTCGCGGCAATGGCGAGGCGCTCGCAATGAAATTTCTCAAGCATGAGACGTTTCCCTACACTCCCGGCTTTCGCACGCGGTTGCTTTCGTCCCATTTCGATGCGCGGGACGTGTGTCTACTCAATTTCGAGATCGGCAAGCGGCTGGCCGAGGCCGCCAAGGCGATGGTCGAATATGCCAAACAGAATGGGGCGGAAGTCGATTGCGTCGCGTCGCACGGACACACGATTGCGCACTATCCGCCGCCGAAGCATGACCCCGCCGGGACGTTGCAGATTGGAGAGGCGGCGGTCATCGCGGAAGAGACGGGCTTGCCCGTCGTATCGGATTTCCGGCCGCGCGATATGGCCGCGGGCGGACAAGGCGCACCCCTCGTGCCTTACGCGGACTGGCTGCTTTTTCGCCGCGCGGACAAGACCAAACTCTGCCTGAACATTGGCGGGATTGCCAATTTCACCGTGGTGACCCCCAAGTTTGAGGACATTGTGGCGTTTGATACCGGGCCGGGGAACATGACCATCGATGGGACGGTCCGGCTGCTGACGAAGGGCGGCCGCGAGATGGACGAAGACGGCCGGGCGGCGGCGCGCGGCCTGGTCATCGACGAGTTCCTCGAATACCTGTTGAGCCACGAGTATTTCAATAAAGTGCCGCCGAAGAGTACCGGGCGCGAGGAGTTTGGCGTGGATGTGTACTTGCGCGACGCCTTGCTGAACCGGCGCGAGCATTCCTATGAGGATCTCGTGGCCACAGTGACCATGGCCGTTGCGCAAAGCATCATCAATGCCTACCACCGCTTCGTGAAACCCAACTTTCAGATCGAACACCTGATCGTTGGCGGCGGAGGAGTGAAAAACAAGCGGCTGATGCGCTTGCTGCACAAGGGCCTGCCAGAACTCCAGATTTTCACCAGCGACCAGTTCGGCATCCCGCACGCGGCGCGCGAGGCCCTCGCCTTCGCGATTCTCGCCAACGAGACCCTCTGCGGTCTTCCCGCAAATGTGCCCCAAGCCACAGGCGCGCGCAGGCCGGTCATTTTGGGCAAAATCACACCGGCTTGACGGTCCGCACTGCTAGTCACGGCCGCTCTATCACAAGCTGATCACAAATGGCGCGCGCGGTCGTGTCTTTGATCTCTTGATGGCGTGGGACAGCCGCACACCGGCCGTTCACAGGATTTCGGTAAATCGAATGGTTGGCGCCCTCGCGATCCAGATAACAGTGCTGTTCGATCAAATGCCGGATGAACTTGACCCTTTTCACAACGCGGGCGTCTCAACGGCAAGTGTTTCCCACACGGCGTTGCCTGGTGCATCGCGCTCCGCATTTTCCCTGTAGGTTTCCAGGAGCAGCTCAATCGCTTCCTTGATCATGGCGCGGGCCTCGTCGAGGGTTTGACCCTGCGTGACGGCACCTGGCAGTTCGGGCGCTTGCGCCAGAAACCAGCCATCCTCAATTGGGGTATAGACGACGCGGAATTCGTGTCTCATTCTTAACCTCCGCATCTAGCTTAATTCAGAAATCGTGTTTGTTCAAATGGCAGATCATGCCGCCGTTTGCCATCTTCAGGGAATGGAGGATATTGCCAGGAAACACGACGAGGACGTCGCGTCTACGATTCGGCATTAAGGATGAGCAGCCAGTCGTGTACTTCCGGGGGCAGCGGCGGCGTCCAAGAGCCGTTGGCGTCCGGCTTCACCTCACCAAGATCAATCTTCTCCCCTTTCACCGGATCAAAATACATCGCCGTATACCGGACACTGGACTCCACCCCCAACACCGTGGGCGCGTCCCAGGCCATCGGGGAGTAGATGACGCGGAGGCGTTCGGGGATGCCGGCACAGACGGTTCCGTAGGGGTCGTCTGGCTCCTTGCTGGTCTTAACCCACTCTGGGTGCGGGCGCATTTCCCACCAGGGCAGCGTGCGCCAGAGGGCGGCACCGCGGCCGAGTTGGGCGCTGCCAGGCAGCGCGGCGGCCTCGCGCCAAGGCGTGTTGCCCCAGGCGCGGCCGTGGGGCGACGGACCGTAGGGCTTGTCGTCTCCGTTGAATTGCCAGATGCCGTTCGCGCCGTAGGTGTGGCCGGCAGCGCCGTTCATCACCGTGTGGTAGAAGCAGAGCCGCTGGATGTTCTGCCAGGCGCGGCCCAGAATGCCCTCATAATTCACCTCGCCGTTGACGACCGGCATAGGTGGTTCGCGTTCGAGGGAACGGCGCACGGTTGTGATGACATTGGGGACCGTTTCAAGATCGCTGTGGCCCGTCTGGAGCATGTCAAAGCTCAAGAGTTCGGGTTCGCTCACCTGATCCCGGCCAAACTGCGTGGGATGGATGGTGATAATGTTGTGGAAAGGGTCCGTGTCGCGGACATAGCGCATGACCTCCGTCCAGCCTTCCCTCTGTTGAGCGCCTTCCGCATCTTTATTCTCGGACAGGTAATACGGCATTGTCGCCTCGCCCGCGATGCACCATACAACCGGGTACGCACCGTAACGCGCGATGAGATAGCGCCAGTACCGCTTGATTTTGTCGACGCCGAGTTGTGGCAGGTAATAACCCCACATGCCGACGATGCATGGCGTCAGCCCGGATTCCACAAGATAGGCGAACTTTTGATCCGCGAGGTTGTAATGTTCGGGATTAATGCTGGCGAAGTTTTCAGTGAAAGGGAAACCGGCCTCGCTCTGGCCGCGCGGATCCCAGACGTCCATGTCGGGGTAGGGGCCGGCGATAATTTGAATTACGTTGAAACCCTTCTGGATACGGTCTTGTGCCAGCCATTGAAAACCATCCGGCCAATCCAGCCGTGTGCTCAGGCCCATCCACCACGTGTCCCCCAACCAGA
>JACPGD010000569.1 GCA_016182645.1 Candidatus Hydrogenedentota bacterium
AGACTGGGATGAACACCATATGCTTACACACCCGTCAAGCGGCATAAAAGAGATTTATTTGGTTCCGGCTACGCCGGGTTAGGAATGAGGAATTAGGAATGGGGAATGGGGAATGGGGAATGGGGAGTGAGGAGTGAGGAGTGAGGAGTGAGGAGTGAGGAGTGAGGAGTGAGGTGTGAGGAAGAAGCACCAGGGAACAGGGCAGGACATGGGAGGAAATGTGATGCGCAGGTGTTGGTTGTCCGGAGCATTGGTGCTGGTGTGTGGTTGGGCGAGCGCCGTGCGGGAGGAGCCGGTGCAGGTGCTGTGGCCGCAGGGAGCGCCGGGCGCACAGGGGACGGAGGAGAAGGACATCCCCGCGATGACGCCTTTTCTGCCCGAGGGCGCGCAAGCAGAGGGCAGCGGCACTCCCGCGATCATTGTGTGTCCGGGCGGCGGGTATGCGGGGCTGGCGATGGGCTATGAGGGGTTCGATGTGGCACGGTGGCTGGCGGAGAACGGTATTGCGGGCTTTGTGCTGCGCTACCGGCTGGGGCCAGCCTATCATCATCCCGCGCCGTTGCAAGATGCGCTGCGCGCGATCCGAACGGTACGGCACCGCGCAAAGGAGTGGAACATTGATCCGAAGCGCGTGGGAATTCTCGGGTTTTCTGCCGGGGGACACTTAACGGGCAGCGCGGCAACACTGTTCCACCTCGACATCCCCACAGCCGGGGACGAAATCGATGCGGAGCCGGCGCGTCCGGATTTTGCCTGCCCGGTGTATCCGGTCATTTGCATGGGCGAGCCGTACGGGCACCCGAGCTGTCTCATGCATCTGTTGGGGGACGCGCCTGCACCCGAACTGATCGAACTGGTCTCGCTGGAGAAGCAGGTGCGGGCCGATACGGCCCCGTGTTTCATCGTACACTCGCTGGAAGACCAGGTGATTCCGGTCGAAAATGCATTGCTGTTCTTTTCGGCGCTGCGCAAGGCGGGGGTGACCGCGGAGTTGCACGTGTTTCAGCGCGGCCGGCATGGCCTGGGGATGGGTTCGGGCGATCCGGCCTTTGCCGCGTGGCCAGGTCTCTTCCTGGAGTGGCTGCGTACACAGGGTGTGCTGCCTGCGGCAGTGAAGCCATGATCGACCGCGCGCCGTGGAGCAGGAGAGCATTTCTGGCCGCGGCCGGTGCGGCGGCAGGCACGCTGGCAGTTGCGGAGAAAGCGGCCGCGAAGCGCACATCCACCCCCGGTGAGTTGCCGTTTGCGGATCTACCAAATTTTTGCGCGCATGAACACTGGGGCAGTTTCGATGCGATTGGCCATTTGCCCGAGGGCTTTCGCGCCGACGTGGAGCCGGGGGCGTTGCCCAAGCGGCGCGTGACCGTGCTCGATCTGGTGCTGGACCCGTATTTTGGCGGCTGGTTGAGCAGTGGCGGCTTTAATGTACAGAAGGCGCTCGAAAACGCTGTGTCCCCTCCGCGTCTCGGGAGCAGCGGCGGGGACACCGCTTCTCCGGGGGGGGCGGACGTCTTCTCCTGGTGGGGGCATGACCCGCGCGCGGTTTTCAACGCCCTGCGGCCGGCGCTCGAAAAGCACTTCATGACCGGAGTGTTCCAGTGCACGCGGCGCGGGACAATGCGCCTGCACAAGGTGGACCTCGGGACGCTACGATTGGACGACTGGCTCGAGGCGGACGCCGCGATTGGATGTGCCTACGGCGACATTTTTGCCTGGTACGTCTCAGCCATGGCGCGAATGAACTTCCGCGGGCTGATCCGGCCGATGCAGCCCGAGTTCTATTTTCGCGAGGACACTGGGGCGGCGGCGCAGGCCGAAGCGGCGTTCACGCGCTCGGTCCTGCGCATTGATCCGTTCTTGAAAATGTGGAAAGAGCAGGACCCCCGCCGGGACTGGCTGGCGCAACAAACGGGCATTGATCCCGTGGACGCAGCCACTTGGCGCACGTTCTTGCAGGCCATAGTGGAGCGGGCGGCGGCGCGGGGGGCCGTGGGCATCAAGCAATTGCAGGCCTATTCGAGAAACCTGGCTTTCCCCGCGCGCGACGACGCACCGGTGATGTGGCGGGGCGAACTCAATACGGAACGCGTGCAGGCGTTTCAGGATTGGGTCGTGAATACTTGTTGCGCGCTGGCCCACGAGCGTCGATGGGTCCACCAGGTACATGTGGGGACAAACAATCTGGACGAATCGACGCCGCTGCCGCTCGAGGGTTTGGCCCGGCGCTATGGAAACATGCCGGTGGTCATGATTCATTGCTGGCCGTTTCTGAAGGAAGCAGGCTGGCTGGCGAAGATGGTACCGAATATCTATATAGACACGTGTTGGCAGCCCGTGTTGAATCCGCAATTTTTGCACGACAGCTTCGAGGAATGGCTGAACTATGTTCCGTGGCACAAGATCATGCTTTCGCATGACAGCACTTCCGTGGAGATGGCCGCAGGTTCGGCATTGTTTACACGGGAAGCACTCGAGGAGGCGTTGCGGCGACAGCGCCGGCGCGGCCTGTCTCGGAGGCTGGCGGAGGAAGCGGCGGCAGGGTTGTTGTACGGAAACGCGGAAAGGCTCTACGGCGGCTGAATCCTGGCTGCTGGCGGCGGGGGTATCGCCAGAGAACGAGCGCACCCAGAGAATTGCCCGCAGACCCATGGAAAAGAGTGGAGATGCCGGAAGGGGGCGTCCGGCATCTCCGGTGAGGTGCGTAGCTTCAGCTAGGTCTGAAGCTTCGCAGAGGACTAGGCATCCTCTTTAGGGGGAAAACTTTTTGGATACCCTAGCTTTCTATATCGTACTACAAGAAAAGCGCCGGACGCAAGCACCAAAATGCAGGCTGTCAAAGAAATTATCCAGGTATTAAACCCGGACGAGGTTTCATGGATTCCAGGGGCGCCGGCCCCGGCAGTTGGAACGCCGGTCGCAGCCAGGGGACCGGCGGGGAGCTGAGTTACGCTATGCCCATTGCTGCGAGCGGGGCCTGTTGCATGGATCGACGCAAACTCTTTACTTCCAGGACTTACAGGCTCTTCCTTCTCGGGCGAGGGGCTGCCGGGAGCGTCCGTGGTGACACTGACCCCCGGGTTTGGCAGACCTTGCCGGAGTGCTTCCGCCTGTTGGGCCTTGGCGAGGAGGTTCGCCGATTGCTCCGCGAGGCTCTGCTGCGAGTTCCGGGGAGTGGTTGTACTCCCAGCCGCTGGCAGCGGGCCCTGCGCAAAGCGCGAGGGGCCGCTTTTTCGTCCGGTGGAGTTTTCTGATACTTCGCCGGGATCGGGTTCGAGACCGGTATTAATGGCGTCTCCGGCGCTCTCCTCGGCGGGAACTTCCTCCTCTGGGGTCTCCTCGGTGGGGGCGGGATCCTCCGGTTCGGGTTTCTCCGGCTGGGCGTCCGCGAAATCGACCGTGCGGCTCATGCCGCGGGAGGGTATTTCAACCCCACCGGCCGTGGCGAGGGTGGGGTCGCGGATCACCAGTTCCGACTGCCCGCCATCGGGATTAGACACCTGCTGCATTATGATTTTCGCCACTTCGCCCTGGGGCACGGTGGTTTGGTTCAGCCCCATCATCACCACCATATAGTCGCCTGGAGCAGGTGAATTCGCGGTGACAACCTTGTTGGCCTGGGCGGCGGCGGGCCCAGATTCCGCCGCCACAGGCTGAAAGACGGCCGGATCGTAGGTAAGGCGGAAATCGAGGGCCGAGACTTGGTCTTCCGCGCCGCTAAGTACAATGGGCACAACATAGTTGCCATTTTCGCGGGTCATCGACCCGATGCGCAACGTGCCCCCCTGGGCCATGCCGGGTGCGGCGGCCAAGATGGCCACGATAAGTAGAACAAGGTGCTGGGTGAGCCGGTATGTGCAGGCAGTATTCATGGGTGGCTGGAAATAGTGCTCCGGGGAGAAAACGCGCCGGGAGCGGAGACAGTTGACAGGGGCCGGCACGGCCTGCGCGGTGGGATTAGGGGGCCGGGATGTCTTCGGCGTGGTTCTTGGGGGGAATTTCGGCGGCGGCCTGGGACGCGCTTTGTTCGACGTGCCGGCGGTGGAGAGCAGCTTGGCGGGCACTGGGAAAGATCGAGAACATGCGGAGAAAGACGGCGGGGCCATCGATTATTTCATAGCGGATCACGACCGAGAGGAGGTAGAGCCAGGCCCAGCATTTCAGGATACCGAAGCCAAGGTTGATGTAGCGGTCCATGGGGAGGGCGATCTGCTGATAGTCGAGCGCCTGTTCAAACTGAAAGGGATAGAAGGCGATCAAGGCAAGCAGGGTCAATTGGAGTGTCTTGCCGTGAGATTCCACGGGACTGCAGCCGGCGGCGCGGCACGCACGATAGATGGTCAAAGCGATATACGCGCAGAGGAGGTAGGTGATGGCGTACTGGGAATTGACGAAAGCGCGTTGCGTGACGACTTCGCCCGCCATGCGGAGGGCATAAAAGGTCTTGTCTGGCTGAAGGCCCAGGATGAAGAAGACCATCCACAACAACGTGGCGCCTATCCGCCAGACATCGACCTGCGGCCGCAAGGAACTCACATCACTCTCCACATCCGCGGTGACACCAGCGCTAAGGCGCCCAGAAACGTCATTGGAACAAAGCCGGCGGGGGCGTGTCAACCGGCTTTCCGGACGGCGCGAAGCGCCGCCTGCTGGAGTGCTCCGGATCGGTCCGACTGCTCGGACTTGTTGGACCTGTCCGGTGGAACTGAAAGCCGGCCTATCGAATGGATGGGACAAAGCGATAGGCCGGCGCGAGCATGTGCAATTAGCGGGCGAGTGCTGCGTAACGCTTTGTTGGTCCAGCTTTGAGCTTGCGCAATTCGTCTACTCTGTCCACGAGCTTACGCACAGCGGCGGCGATGTCGTCCATATCAGACTTGGCGCCCATGAGGGCGACGTGATGGGTGACGACGCCGGACTTCAAGTGTGCGTCCTCGCTGACGGGCAGCTTGAATCGCTTGGGATTGATGGCCTTCCAGTAGTCGGCACTGATCTTGTGCCGGACCTTGGTCTGGGGTTTGTAGAGGCCGCATCGATTGAGCGGTTCGTAGGGGACCTCGAACGAGTCGGGCCAGTTCAGCTCGGCATTGAGCGCGGCGCAGAACTGTTTGTTGTCGACTTTGAGGTCCTTTTCGAGCGCGAAGGCGAAGTTGAAATAGCTTTGTTGGGTGACTTCCTTGCGGCGGCGGATTGTGCGGATGCCCGGGATGCGCGCGAGTTGCGCGTTGAGATACTGGGCCATCGCGTCGCGGTGCTTGACCTGCTCGTCGAGGCGCTTGAGACCGCCCAGCAGTATGCCGGCCTGCCATTCGGTGAGGCGGAAATTGCCGGATTGGATGGCGGTATCGAGCGCGGAGGCCTTCTTCTCGCCGAACACCGCCGGGTTGGCGGGATAGGGCCGGCCGCAATTGCGCAAGCTGTAGAGCCGCTCGAAGAGCTTCTTGGTCTGGCACATGTTGAACCCGCCTTCGCCGGCGCTGAGGACCTTCGACTCCTGAAAGCTCCAGGAGCTGACTTCGCCGAAGCTGCCAACCCCTTTGCCCTTGTAGAAGGTGCCATGCTGGTGGGCGCAGTCCTCGATGAGGTGGAGATTGCGGCGCTTGCAGAGTTGGACAAGCTTGGTCATGTCGGTAATGGCGCCGTAAAGATGGACGGCGATGATGGCGCGGGTCTTCTTGGTGATTGCGGCTTCCGCCGCGTCGAGGTCGAGATTCCAGGTGTCCGGTTCCACGTCGACGAGGACGGGAATGGCGTTGACATCGACGCAAGCGGCGGCAGTGGCCTGCCAGGTGAGCCCCGGCACGATGACTTCGTCATAGGCGCCAATATCGAGGGCTTCGAGGGCCAGTTGAATGCCGACGGTGCCGTTGGCGCAACACAGACCGTATTTTGCGCCCTGGTATTGGGTGAATTTCTCCGCAAACTGCCATTCGTAGGGGCCGTCAAACGACCAGCGGTTGCTGCGGGTAATCTCCGCGAGGAGTTTTGCGTCTTCCTGGTTGCTTATGGGCCAGCGCGGCCATTTCTTCGTCTCTGGGCGGATGGGTGTTCCGCCGTTAAGGGCCAGTCGAGGCATGCCTATTCTCCTAAAATGAATCTTGAATGATGTCGAAAAAACCCCTTCCACGAGGAGCAGACCCCGCGGCGCGAGGGGTAGAATACTCCTTTTGGAGCAAGGGCTGCAATTCAAGGGAAGGGATGGACGAGGGGGGTGGCACGCGGAAGAACTGCGTTGCATGCCCAGCCCCGGATTGACATGCTCCGCGATACAGCCGGAATATAGTGGACGTATGGACGACTTTCCTCAACAGGTTGAGCGATACAAAGATGAATTCTACCGCTATGTCCTGCGGGTGGTATGGGACAGCAGCGTGGCGGATGACGTGTTTTCGTCCGCCGTACTGGCGGCCTGGGAGAACCGGGGCAAATTTACGCCCGGCACCAATTTTCGGGCGTGGATGTACCGGATCATCACGAACAAGTGCTACGTGGCCAACCGCGAGATCAGCCGGACGCCCGCGCCGATCGATGATGTGCCGGAAATGTCCCTGCTCGCCTTGCGCGAGGACCGGTCATACTTCGACGTGCTCCAGGACCCGGAGACGTTTCTGCAGCAGTGTGGAGAGGAACTCCACCAGGCCATGAAGCAGTTGTCCACGTCGCAGCGCACGTGCATCTTGCTGCGGAGCGTGGAGAAATTCAGTTACAAGGAAATCGCGGAGATTATGGGCATTCCCGTGGGCACGGTGATGACCCATTTATCGCGGGGACGGGCCCGGTTGCGGGCGGAGTTAATGGAGTATGCGCAGGCGCGGGGCCTGGTGCGGGCACGGCCGCGGTTGCTGCCGAAGGTGCAACCGGGGGACCGGCGGGCGCAGGGGGACGAACCATGAATATGCCAGACAAGGAAAAGTTGTGGGTGGCGTACCAGGATGGGCAGTTGAGCGCGTCCGAGGCGCTGGCGTTTGAATCGAGACTGACACCGCAGGAGCGCGCCCACTGCGCGCAGGAAGTGCGTCTCGAGAATACCCTGGCCGATGCCTTGCGGTCGGGGCCCGGTTGCCCGGCAGCGCTGTGGCATCAAACACTGGATAAAATCCGGGTGGCGCCGCCCAAGAAGTCGTGGCTTGCGCGGCCAGCAGTCGCCGCGGCGGCATTTGCGGGGTTGGCCGCGGCGATGGTGTTCACGTTCCACGATGCGTTCCAAAGCCCTCGGCGGGTGGATCCGATGCTGGCGGTGCCGGCGGACCTTCAGGAATTTACCCAAGCCTCGAGCACCTCGGCAGACAAAGAGGAGGTGCAGGCGTTCCTGCGCCAACGCGGCGTTGACTTGAAGTTGGAGGTGCTGGAGACCGTGGATCATCACCCGATCGAACTGTTGGGAGCAAACGAGCGCGGCTGCCACGGACAGGCGGTGATCGAAGTGCTCTTCGAGTGTTGCGGGAAGCCGGCGAAGGTGGTGCTTGCCCAGCAAGACACGCGTGCGGAAGAAATCCTGCGAGACAATCGCCGCGGGGGTGAAGTGCTTTACCGGCGGGACATCGGGGACTATCTGACGGCGGTGGTAAGCGAGCACCACGCACCGGATCTGACCCGTTTGTTTGCACTGCCCGCGGCAGAGGGCACGCTGGAGATCTGAGGGAAGGGACCGCGAGGACTTATTTTGAGAGACCACGCTCCGATGCGCGGATGAACGTGACAAGCGTGCGACGCTCCGGGGTGTCCTCGATTTCCTGTTCGATGCGGGCGAGTGCTTGGGTCGTGTTCAGGCTGCCGCGGTAGAGCAGTTTGTACATCTTGCGAATCCGCAGAATGGCTTCTTTACTGAGCCCATTGCGTTCCAGCCCCACCGTATTGGGCCCGGTGCAGCGCGCGGGACACCCCTCGACGATCATAAAGGGGGGACAATCTTTATTGGCTCGGGTCATGCCGCCGACAAACGCCATCGTACCCAGTACACAGAACTGGTGGACACCGGTCAGACCACCGATGATGACGCGGTCCTGGACAGTGACATGTCCGGCAAGGGCGGCGCTGTTGGCCATGATAACGTAGTCGCCGACGACGCAGTCATGGGCGATATGGCTGGAGGCCATGTACAGGCCGTTGCTGCCGACGCGGGTGACCCTCTCGTGATCGTCGCCGGGATAAACGGTGCCCGAGCTGATGGTGACAAACTCGCGGAAGACATTGTTGTCCCCGATGATGGTAATGCCCACGGAGCCCTGGACATGCTTGAGATCCTGGGGCGGCACGCCAATCTGGGCGGCGCTATAGCAACGGTTGTTCTTGCCGAGCGTGGTGCCGGCCCCGATGACACAGTGCGGCCCGATGACGCTCCCGGCGCCAATGACTACCTTATCTTCAATGATGGTAAAGGCTTGCACCTCCACGTCCGAAGCCAGTTTGGCCCCGGGATGGATGAGAGCCGTTGGATGAATGGACATGAACGAACCCCGTGACGCAAAGACAGATGGTGGAAACTTTACCTTATTTGACTGGAAACATCACATTTTAATTAGGAATCAGGAATGAAGAATTAGGAATGGGACCAGGCGGAAGAGCACGAGAGCGTCTGGGGAGTGACGAGGGAGTGTCTCTTGGATGCTTGAAAATTTTTTCAGTATATCGTAAAGTGCGGGGGGGTGGTGAAGCACAGGGATGGGCGGAGATTATGACGCGGCCACGGGATGAAGAAGCATTGCGGGGCCGGGGGGCCTCGTGGAATCCGGCGAACCGGTTCGACGGCGTGGACTACATGCCGGATCCGGAAGGCGACTGTGCGCCGGAGGAATGTCCGGGGCCGGACACGCAGTACCTGGACGACGACTCGAAATCGATTCTGGCGCGTAATGACAGTCCGGACGTGGGGTTCGATGTGAGCGTCAACCCGTACCGGGGCTGCGAACACGGGTGTATCTATTGTTATGCGCGCCCCACCCATGAATACGCGGGTTTTTCCGCCGGACTGGATTTTGAGACCCGGATCCTCGTGAAGCACCGGGCGCCGGAGTTATTGCGGACGGCGCTGGCGGCCCCGGGCTGGCAGCCGCAGGTCATTGCGATGTGCGGCGTAACTGACTGCTACCAACCCGTAGAACGGAAGCTGCACTTGACGCGCCGCTGCCTCGAAGTGCTGGCGGAATTCCGGAACCCGGTTGTGATCATCACGAAGAACCGGCTCGTGACACGCGATGTCGATGTATTGCGCGAATTGGCCGCGCATGAGGCGGTGGCGGTGTGCGTGTCGCTGACGACACTGGATCTCGAATTGAACCGGAAGCTCGAGCCGCGGACCTCGTCGCCCGCGCAACGGCTGGAAACGATTCAGACCCTGGCCGCGGCGGGGATTCCCGTGCGGGTGCTGGTGGCGCCCGTCATCCCGGCGATCACGGACCACGAGATGCCGCGGCTGCTCGAGGCGGCTTGCCGCGCCGGGGCACGCCACGCAGGCTACGTAATGCTGCGCCTACCCTACGCCGTCGCGCCGCTTTTCGAGCGCTGGCTGGAACAACACTATCCGCAACGCAAAGAGAAGGTGCTCAACCGGCTACGCTCGCTCCGGGGTGGAGGGCTATATAAGGCCGAATTCGGCGAGCGGATGCGTGGCGCCGGCGCTTTTGCCGAGCAAGTGGCCTCGGTGTTCAAGGTATCCTGCAAAAAGCTCGGCATGAATAAAAAGACGGCTGAACTGAGCACCGAGCACTTCCGGCGCCCGGGGGCCGAGCAGTTGACATTGTTCTGATGTTTTAATCCATAAGCTGAACTGATGCACGAGTACCACAGCGCATAGCCGCAACCAGATTGATGGCAGAAGACAACCGCAGATGACGCCGATAACACAGATGGAAACTGGGAAGGTGAGAAGTCGAACCGCGGAATGCACGGAGAACACGGAGAACACGGAGAAAGGAACGGTGATGAAGTACTTTGGTGGACAAGGCCACCGGGGAAATTCTGCGTGAGCCAACAAGATACTCAAGGTTAGTATTACAGGTCGATGGGGAGATTCGTGATTGCGTCGCTCCACTTCTCATCCCAGAATCTCATACCTTCTGATGCGGGAGAACAGTCTCATATGCTTCGGAAACCCTGCGTGTTCTGCGAGATTGGCAACGGAAGAGCGCCCGCGCTTCTGGTGCTTGAGGAAAGGGACCATGTGGCGTTTCTGGATCACCGGCCCCTGCTGCATGGGCACGTGCTCCTGGTGCCGCGTAGACACGTTGAAACCTTCCTCGAATTGGGGCCGGAGGAAATCGGCGCAGTGTACGGCCTTGCACAGCGCCTGGCACGGGCGCTTGAAACGGGGTTGTCGGCGGACGGCTCGTTTCTCGCGGTAAACACGCGCATCAGCCAGAGTGTGCCGCATTTTCACATTCATATCGTTCCCCGCTGGAAGAACGACGGGCTGTTCTCGCCGAAGCTCGTCTGGAAACGCAGGCCCTATGCGAGCGACGCGGAGGCGGAAGAAGTCGCGGCGAAAATACGATGCGCCTTGAAGCGCGAAGAATAAAGAAGGAAGGGGCGGGTATTCCTGTAGAATAGGGAGGAGGAACATGTCCATGCGAACAAGCCTGCCCAGGGTAGCGTCCATCATGCAACGGATTGTCCTGTGTCGAGGAATACTCTTGCCGTCGATGTTGGCACTGGCCGTTGTGGCTGCGCCCACGGCCTCAGCCCGGCTGATTGCACTGGATCCGCCGGG
>JACPGD010000570.1 GCA_016182645.1 Candidatus Hydrogenedentota bacterium
CGCCTGCCCCCCTGTATCGCATCGCGCGCGAAACGGCGGAGGTGGCGCTGGTGACCTGGTTGCGTCCCGACTTTGCGATGCAGCAGATAGCGCCGGTGCTGAGTGGGGACACGGTATGTGTCCTGTTCACCGGAAGGGCCGGAAGCGCCCACGCCGGAGAGTCGATGCTGATCCTGCTGGATTCAGGCCGGGAGGAGGCGCGGATCCTGGTGCCACCCACGGCGTTGGGTGAGGCGCGCGTCATGCTGGCCACGCCGGAGCGCTTGTTGCTCGGCCTCGCGGATGGGGTCGTTGCCAGCGCGCTCCAGGCCGGTAGTCCCTGGACGATGGTCACGGACCGCGCGGTCCGGCTCCTGGAACAAAGTCCGGGCCGTGACGATCTGCTCCTGGTAGCATCCGCAAGTGGGGGCGACGAACTCCTGCTGGCCAGCGCCCAAAATCTGACCGCCACGCGGCGACTGGCGAGCGCGCCGCACATCGCGCGCATCTGCCCCTTGCCCGGTGACCGTGTGGCCTGCCTGCTCGAAGAGGGGAGGGCCAAATCTCTGGCCGTGTATGCGCTTGATAGGCCCGATTCCCCGCCCGTGATCCTGCGCCAAGGAGACTGCACCTTGGGGTCGCACCCCTTCGACGACCGCGGCGAACGGGCCCTGGTGAATGGGCCGGGCAACGAAATCGAACTCCTGGACGTTGAGGCAGCAACGCCCACGGCGCTGGGAAGCGGTTCGTCGGCCTCCTGGGTCCCCGGTCAATCAGCGCTCGTCGCTCTGGCCGCGGACCATGCGGGGCAACTGCAGGTGTGGCGCATCGAGCCAGGCCAGACCGGTACGCGCCGCCAATTGACCTTCCTGGATGGCGGCATTGGCGGCGAACTTGTCGTCACAGCAGATGGTGGATTCGCCTTGGCGGCCCTCCCGGGCAACGGCTGTTTGGCGGTCGTTCAACTATAGGGAATGAAGGAGGAAGGATGAAGGAGGAACTCCGACTCCAGACTCCAAGAGAATGCGGAAGGTGTGAATAAAGCGGGGGCGGGGCGGGGAGTGGTTTTGCGAAACAAGGGGTACTCAGTGGACAATAGGGATAATTCGGTGAATATCCAATAATCCTGTGTGTAGTTGAATTGGGGTCGCCGGTTTCGAGAAGATGAGACTCAGGGATCGCTTTGAAGCCATTGGCAAGGCGTTTGCACGAGTGCGTGGATCGATTGAAACCATCGCCAAGTCACCCGCCGAGTGGGAGAGCGACGACTCGTTTATCGTGGAGTGCGCACGAGAGGAAGGGGTGGTGGTCTATCGCGCGGGCGCCACGGGGCTCGCCGGTGAGTGACGCTCCCGCCGCGACCTTCCTCTGCGTCATTTGACCGGTTGCCAGAGGGACCCGCCGCGACACTGCTATTGCATCGCATGTTCCGCGACGGTCATCTTGCGCTCCTGCCAATATTCAGGCTTGCGAAACTCAAACTTCGTGGGCGTGTACTCGCCCACAACGTCAACGTTCGCGCCGGTGGCTGGGATCTGCTCGTCCAGTCCAAGGCACCAGTAGACGGCGTTCACCAGGAGCCGGCGCGCGCCCTCAGACAGTAAATCGGTCGACGCGCCGATCGTGGTGGTAAACGCTTTGCCTTTCGCGCCGCCGGGAAGTTGATAGGACTTCGTCCAAGCAACGGGCATCATGGGGTCATTCTTTGCGCCTTCGAGCGGCGAGCCGCTGTCCTGGCGCATACCGTAGAGGGAATCGCTCTCGCTGAAGGTTCCCTCCGGATGCTTCAGTACCTGCCCCAGCACCAGCGGCGCACTATCTCCCGGAAGCGGGAGGCGAACGCTGTAGACATCGGTGGGGCACCAGATATCGCCGTCTTTGATGCCGCGCAGGATGGGATGGACTGTCGCCTCCGGCGCCAGTAGTCCGAGTGTGCTTTCGTACTTGTGTTTCCCGTGATGGTTGACCCACTGTTCGCCGAGCACGAGCCGCCCAAATCCATCTTTCCATTCGGTCTTTTCGCCGCTATAGCCGTTGCTGTAATGCTCCCATTTTGCGCCCGGCGCTGTTTTGAACGCGTGGGTCGAGGTGCGCAGGCCGATCACCGGTTTTCCGGACAGGAGGTAGCGATCGAGGTGCACCATCTGGTCATCGGGCAAGTCACGGAATCGCGTGAAAATGATCAGCAGATCGGCGGTGTCCAGCGCCTCAAGTCCCGGAATGTTTTTGTTGTAGTTCGGGTCGATGTAGCCGGTATCTGGATTGATGGCGAAGAGCACCGTGCAGGTGAAGCCGTGGCGTTTGGCCAGAATCTTCCCAAGCTGCGGCAATGCCTCCTCGGATCGGTATTCCTCGTCACCGGAGACGAGCACGATGTGCTTCCCGGCGCCCGGACCTGTGGAGCCGTTGTACTTCACCCATTGCTCCTGCGCGCCGACACCCGCCGCACTCACGGCACACGCCAACAACAGGAAGATTGCTCTGGTTTTGGCCATTGACGCCATGCTCAAGTCCCTCTATTGGATATCCATTTTCGATGGCAAAAACATGGGTGGCAGCATAAGCGCGGAACGAAAAAGCTACCTTCAACAGTTGTAGTCAACGCCGCGCTTGAAGCTGCCCCCCAATGATTTCACAGGTGGTACGGATACCGTTGCGGCCGGCCTAACATGCGGTTGGCCGCTTCGTCGCCGATGATCTTGCGGTTCTTGCCGTCCCACTCGAGCTTCCGGCCGAGCAGGTAGGACAGATTGCCGAGGTTGCACAAATCGGCCACGCCGACGGCCGCATCGATGTTCATGATTGTCTTCGCGCCAGTGCGGATGCCGTTGAACCAATCTTCCTTGTGGCCCGGGCTC
>JACPGD010000561.1 GCA_016182645.1 Candidatus Hydrogenedentota bacterium
GCTGTGGGCGGCGGCACCCCAAATCCGAGAAAACTGAGCGAGGATTCGATCAGAATGGCGCCGGCCACTCCGAAAGTGGCCGAGACCAGCACCGGCGCGAGCGCGTTCGGCAGAAGGTGTCGGAAAATGATCCGCCAGTCCCGCAGGCCGGTGGCGTGCGCCGCCGTGGCGAAGTCGCCCCCGCGCAATCGCAGGAATTCCCCTCGCACGAGGCGCGCGTCCTCGGGCCACTGCGTAATGCCGACCGCAATCATGATGTTGTAGATGCTGGGCGGCAGGAACGCAATTAGCGAGAGGATCAGGATGAGCGACGGGAAACAGAGCATCACTTCGATGGCGCGGAGCACCACAATATCCACCCAGCCGCCGTAGTAGCCGGCCAGGGACCCCAGGATAATGCCAATAAGAATGGCGATGCCCATCGCGACAAAGCCCACCGTCATGGAAATGCGCGTCCCCCAGATAATACGGCTGAGGACGTCACGCCCGGTGTTGTCGGTGCCCAGCCAGTGCTCCCTGCTGGGGCCTTTGAGCGTGTTGTACAAGTCCGGATCGTTGGGGGAATACGGGATGAGCGGCCGGATCGCCGTTTCGCCGGGACCGGGCTGCCATTCATCAAACGACACGGATACGAGGTCCTTGTACGTGAAAACATTGGGCAGAAGGTAAGTCTTGTTCTGGTAAACCATGTAGATGGGCACGTCCCCTGCCAGAAACGGCGCGAACACGGCCACGGCGCCCAGAAGCAACAAAACAACCAGCGCCACATCCGCCAGGAGATTCCTCCGGAACTGCCGCGCCACCAGGCGCCAATAGCTCTGTTTTTGATGCTTGTACATGGTCAATGGAGTCTGATCAATCCAATCCGACCGATCCGTCCCATTTCATTCAAACTTGATGCGCGGGTCGACCAGTGCATACAGCGTGTCCGAAATGATTAAACCGATAAGCGTCAGGAAAGCCGTGATCGAGAGAATGCCCATGATCAGTGGATAATCCCGCGATAGGATCGCCTCGAAACTCAGGCGGCCCATCCCGGGGACCGAGAAGATGTACTCGATGATGACGCTGCCGCCGATGAGGCCGGGCAGCACCGTCCCGAGCAGCGTGACGATCGGGATGAGCGAATTGCGCAGGGCGTACTTGTAAATCACGGTGCGTTCCGAGAAGCCATAGGCGCGGGCGGTGCGAATATAGTCCTGACGCACCGTCTCAATGACGCCGGCCCGCGCATACCGCGACATGTAGGCGAACCCGTGCAGACTCAGACAGAATACGGGCAGCACCATGTGCCAGAGCCGATCGCCCAGCCATTGGTACCACGGCCAGTTTTCCGCGCCGATGGTGCTGATGCCAAAGACAGGAAACCAATTGAAGTGCGCACCGCCGCAGAAGAAATACATCAGGAGCATCGCCACCCAGAAGTTCGGCAGACTGTAGAGCACAAAAAGCAAGAACGTGATGACCTGGTCCGGCCAGGAATACTGGTGCGTGGCGGAATAGACGCCCAGCGGGATGGAGACGATGTAGATAAGGAAGATCGAAATCAGATTGAGCTGCAAAGTGATTGGGATGGCCTCGAAGATTTTCACGATGACCGGACGAAAGTCCTTGTAGGAATTGCCAAAATCGAGGCGCACCAGTTTCCCCAGCCAAATGACGTAGCGCTGGGGCAGGGGTTTGTCCAAGCCGTACAGCTTCTTTGTGGCTTCAATGATCTCGGGCGACAGGCTCCCACTGACGGACATCGACTGGGCCTTCTGCAACCGGAGGAGCAGCGGGCTGCCCGGCGCCAGTTGCACCACGGCAAAGGTGATGATGCTGATGCCCAGAAACGTGGGACCGATGAGGAGGAGCCGCCGGACGATGTACAACTTCATGGGCCCGCGCGGCACCCAAAGGAGCGGGAGGGCGATCAGGAGGATGAGCCAGGTATAGGCGACTTCCACGTACGGCCCGAGGGTGACGCCGGCCACCTGCAACACGCGCCAGAGCAGGAGCGTGAGCACAATGACCAGCAACGACCCTGCGAGATTGGCCACGCGCGGCACCTCCCGCCACAGCGCCCAGAGCGCTGCCGGCACCAGCAGGAGGGAAAGGCCGAGGAGATACGGGTACGCAAAGAGGCCCTTCGGCTCCGAGAAGAAGCTGAAAAGCAAGGCCAGGAGCAGCGGCACCAGTGCGGCGCCGGTGAGGATTGATCGTTTGAGGGTGGCACTCTTCACGCCCGCACTCTACTGCTTTTGAGAACTGAAAAAGACCTAAAGGACCAAAGCGACGGAAAGGACGGCAAAACTATTCCTTGTAACGTTGCGACTGCGCGGGCACCCACCACTCCTTGATGTCGAAACCGAGCTGATACGGCGTCACGTTCTGGAACCGCTTGTCCACAGCCAGCATGCGCTTGCGGTTGTACAGGAATGTATAGGGTTGTTCGTCGTGCATGATCTGGTGCAGGCGCCGGTACATTTCAGCCCGTTTCGCGTCGTCGAACTCCAACCGTGCCGCCTCGATGATCTGATCGGCCTCGGGAATGTTGAAGCCAACATAATTCGAACCTTTCTCCGCTTGACTGGAATGCCAGATCTGGTACGGGTCCTCTTCGACCGGCTGGGCCCAGGACATCATGCAGGCGTCGAAGTTACGCTTGGTGACACTGTCGATGAAGGAGGCCCATTCAAGCGGACGCAAGTTGGCTTCGACGCCCAATTTGCGCAGCTCCTCCTTGTACACCGTAGCAAGGCTATCATACTCGGAGCTTCCCGTTGGATAGATCCACTCGAAGCGCAGTTCCATTCCATCCTTGTCGCGCAGGCCGTTGCTATTCGTGTCTTTCCAGCCCGCTTCGTCGAGCAGTTGCTGCGCGCGCGCGGGATCAAAGGGCCACGGTTTGATGTTGGGGTCGGACTCGGGACTGTCAGGAAAAAAGGGGCCTGAAACCACGCGTCCGAGCCCATGGAAAACCCTATCGAGAATGGTCTGGCGGTCCAGGAGCATCGTGAATGCCTGCCGCACACGATTGTCCTGAAGTTGGGGGCGCCGCATGTTCCACCCGATCCACGTAAAGCTGCCATAGTAGCCATCAACGGGCGAATACACCTCAAACTTGTTGAACTTGGCCTCAAAAGAGGGGGAGGAGCACTGGTTGATCCAGTGTTGCGGCGAGCGCACGCGCATCATATCCACGGCTTGCTGCTGAAGGACCTGGATGGCGGACTGATCGTCGGGGATGAAATTGTAGACCAGCTTGCTGATGTGGGGTTTCTGTTCGCCCCAGTAGTTTTCATTGCGGGAGAGGACGAGCTGCTGGCCGGTGTTCCAGGCTTCCAGTTTGTAGGGGCCGGTGCCGACGGGCTGTCGGTTGGCTGGGTGCGTATTGAAATCGCCCGTTTCGAACACATGCTTCGGGTAGGCCCACAGCGTCGCAAACTGGGTCATGTGGAGGAAGTAGGGCTGCTTGCACTTGATCACGACGGTGTGGTCATCGGGCGTTTCCACCGCTTGCACATAAATCAGGTAGCTGCGCGGGGTGGCGGTGTCATTGGCTGGATTGAGGATCGCCTCGATGGTAAATTTCACGTCTTGCGACGTGAGGGGAACACCGTCGGAGAATCTTGCGTCCTTGCGCAAGTGGAACGTGTAGACCAGGTGGTCTTCCGAAACTTCCCACGATTCCGCGAGCAATGGCTTCCATTCCAGGGTCTTGTTGTCGCGTTCGAGCAAGCTCTGGTAGACGTTCTCATCCAGGATATGGACTGAATAGGCATCGGCCGCTTCGAGATAGACGTTGAGTGTCGAGGGTTCTCCTTCAAGCCGCTCGACGATCCAGTCCCCCGGCACGGGTTCGCCCGTGGCGGCTGCGGGCGCGGCCGGGGCCGGAGCGGTGGGCGTCTCCCCCTGCGGACCGCACCCCGCTAGATGCAGCCCGCTTGAAGCGAACAGACAGATGAAACCGAGGCAGAGCTTCCGCATTTTGAGGGGTCTCCCTGTTAACAGGAATCAATAGTTCATGGTAGCACAAGGGAAGTTAGGAGATGCGAGTTACGAGTTGCCAGTTGCGAGGGTGCTGTCAGACAAGTCGCACAGGTATGACCAGTCTGACTGGCCTGACAAATCCAGCGGCGTTTGCCCTGCACGCCCAAGCTTGCATTCCACGCGGGGTTGGGGCGATTCTGTAGGCATACAAAAAGACCGGTATGCCCGCATCCTGAGCAACAACATTCGGTCATCCTGAGCGGTAACATTCGGTCATCCTGAGCGAAGCGAAGGATCTCTTGCCACGCCGACCAGAAACTGGCCTACAAGGAGTAATCCCATGAAACCACTGCCGAAAAGAGCGTGCCTGGCGCTGTGCTGCCTGGCGTTGATTGCCGCCGCGAAATTCGAGGCAGGGACGGTCGGTCCGGTGGACCAAGCGCAGCAGCACCCCGATTTCCTCGCGTTCCGCGATTCCCTGCGTGCCGCCATCCAGAACAAGAATGTGGAATCGCTGCTGAAGCACGTGGACACCAACGTGCAATGCAGCCACGGGGGCGAAGAAGGGATTGCGGATTTCCGCGAGAAGTGGAAGCTCGATCAGAATCCCGGCGCTTCGCCGCTGTGGCAGGAGTTGGGACGCATCCTGGCGCTGGGCGGCGCGTTTCAAAAGGAACAATTCGTCGCGCCCTATGTCTACGCGAAGTGGCCGGAGTCCTACGACTCGTTCCAGTTTGCGGCGATCACCGGCCAGAACGTAAACGTGCGCGCGCGCGCGGCGCTGGACGCGCCTGCGCTCAAACAATCGACCTACGGCATCGTACGGATCGTGCTGGACAGTTGGGAAGCACCGCCGACGCAGACCATCGACGGTGAGACGTGGCCATGGGTGAAGGTGGGGCTGTCCAACGGCGCGGAGGGGTACGTCTGGGGCAAGTATGTCGTGAGTCCACTGGGCTACCGGGCAGGCTTCAATAAAACAAACGGCGAATGGAAACTTATCTTTCTCGTAGCGGGTGATTAATGCCGCGCTAACACCCGCATGCCATAGTGGACGCACGTTGTGGAAAGATCGCCCACCCACGGGCGCCTCATCGCTTGGCGAAACCAAAGTGTCGTGAAGTGGGTCGAACATGAGCTAAGTTCGGGCCGAACTTGGCTGGCCCTGTCTCTTTCCGGAGGAATTCCCATGATAAAGATGCGATTATTTTGTCTTGTGCTCCTGGCTGCGGTGGCGACTGTACCGGTGCTGGCCGCGGACGCGCAGGAGGCGCCTGCGACGGCGAGCGGGTTCTATATTCGCCCGCACCTGCAAAACGTGTCCAAGGACGGCGCCACCTGGATCTGGGAAACGCCGCAAACCAGCATTGGCGTGGTTGAATTTGGGCAGAACGGCGCCTATGACAAGAAAGCCGAAGAAACACAGGCGCAGACCATTCACCGCGTGCGTGTTACCGGGTTGACGCCGGAAACGGTCTACAACTACCGGATCAACGCCGGCAGCGAGCAGCAGGAAAGCACATTCAAGACCGCACCCGCCACGGACAGGCCCATCACCTTCGTGCTCATCGGCGATTCGCGCCGCTGGGACCAGACCTGGGAAGAAACGAAGATGGTCGAGCACGTCGCGCAGTGGAGCCCGGAATTCTATCTGACCATGGGCGACCTGGTAGTCAATGGCCACAAGAAGGACCTGTGGCCGGAGCATTTCAACCGTTTCTCCAATGTGATGGACCACCTGTGGATGGTGACGGCGCGCGGCAATCATGAAGGCTCTCAGATACTTGATCCGGACAACGACTGGTTTGCGAAGTACCATGAATTGCCGGCCCCGGGCGAGCCCTATTGCGGCATGGAATGGGGCAACACCTGGATCGGCCTCATCTCGTATGAGGCCACTGTGGCCTCGCCGAAATGGATCAATGAAGAACTGCCGAAGGTCAACAAGAAGTACAAAATCCTCGCGCACCACTTCCCGGTCTACTGCACGGGCTATTTCGGGCCGGAAGACAGCCGGAAGGAAATGGGGACCACCACTTACAAGCCGCTGGCCGACGAGTGCGACAAGTTCGAGATCGATATCGATGTCGCGGGCCATACGCACATCTACGAGCGCAGCCACCCGATCCGCAACGGCCAGCGCGACGACGTCAACGGCACGGTCTACGTCGTGAACGGCGGGGACATCAACGCCAACTATCCCGAGTGGTTCACGGCCGTCGCGGATGATCGTGAGACCTTCGCGAAGCCCACCTACACCGTCTTCCACATGGGCGAGGACCAGATTTGGTTCCGCAGTTTTGCCTGGTCGAAGAAGGAGCAGAAGATTGTCGAGATCGACTACAAGATCATCCCGCAGCTTGAAGACTTGCCGAAACAAACGCTTGTGAAACTACAAGGAGCTTCCGGCGACGCCCTCTTGCAGACCATCCAGGACCTGGGCGCGATGACGGTGCACGAAGCGGCGGAACCGCTGTTGGCCTATCTGGAGAACCCTGACCAGGCGGTCCGTGCGGCAGCCACGACGGCCCTGCGCCGTATCGGCCTGCCTGAAACGAGCGAGAAGCTGCTGGCGTATGTGCGCGATGAGAATGAACAGGTGCGACGGGAAGCGGCGCGGGCCATCGAGATCGCGATGCCGGAAGGCCTGGCAGGCGCGGTCGCGCAAGTGGCGGCGGATGAGTCCGCCGATCCGAACGTGCGGCAAGCGCTGCTGGGTGCGCTGCAACTCCATGCGCCCGCGGGCTACGCCACGGAGCAGTTTCTGGCCGTGCTGAAGAAAGCGGACGCGCCGGAGCCGGTGCGGCAGCGCGCAGCGTATGCCTTGTCCCGGACCGCGACGGAGAAGGAAGTGCCGGTGCTTATGGAAATGTTCAAGCAGGAGGCGTCGCAATACGTGACCGTGCGCCTCGCCTTCGCGTTGAATTCATTGACCGGACGGCGTCAGCCCCTGGATGGCAAGGCGCCGCTCGCGCAATCCAAGCCGGGTGAAGAACGCCAGCCGTTCATTGATAAGTGGCTCGATGCGACAGAGAAGAAAGCCGCCTGAGGGGGCTGTCGACTGAAGGCCCCAGGGAGAACCCCGTCCCTTGAGTCCTTTCCCGTATCACTTTGCCGTGTAGCCGCCGTCAACCGGGAGGTTGACGGCGGTGATGTATGAAGAGGCGTCGCTGGCGAGAAAGACCACGGCGCCCATGAGGTCGGCGCCGCCCGCCATATGCCCGAGCAGGGTGTGCTCGCTGTATTGGCGCACAAAAACCGGGGGATGTGCGGTGGTTTCGTAGCCGCCGGGCGAAATGCAGTTGCAGCGCACGCCGCACGCGCCATAGTAACTCGCGATGAACCGCGTGAAGTTGATCATCCCCCCTTTGTGAAAGAAATAATCCGGGTACCAGCCGCTCATGTTTGTACCGGCATAGATGAGCGGGTCGGGTCCAACCATTCCCTGAATGGAGCCGATGTTGATAATCGAGCCGCGACCGCGCCCCGCCATCGCGTCGCCAAAGGCCCGTGTGATCAAAAACAGGCCCGTAGCATTGACGCGCATACTCTCCGCGAACGATTCAGCGCTGTCTTCGTAGCCATGCTTCATGGGCCGGGCCACTGAATTATTGACAAGGACATCTATGCCGCCTTCGCGCCCGAGGACCTGGTCGCGCAGCGCCAGAATGGATTGTTCCTCTCCCTGATCGTATTGCAGCGGGACGATAGTGAGGCCCTGGTCCGCGAATTCCTCCGCCAGTTCTTGCAGTGCCTCCAGATTGCGCGACGCAACATAGGTGGTCGCCCGCGCTTCGGCCAAGGCGCGCACGATCTGCCGCCCGAAAAGGCCGGCCCCGCCGGTCACCAGCGCCACCTTGTTTTCAAGCGAGAATGTGTCGAGGACTGCCATGTATTCCGCGGCCTTTGTGTTGCGTTTTCAGGGACAGCAGGGACAACAGGGACGAATAGGATCACTGTAATTGAGCGGAGGTCTCCCAAGTCGCACCGCTAAATCTCCTCCAATGCCACGGTCCTTCCACCTTCCTCGCGGCTGCGGATGCCGGCAATGAGCATGCGCATCAACTCCTCGGTCTCGCTAAAGGACGTGTGGCGGCGCCCGGTGCGCAGGAAGTGTACAAAATCCAGCAACTGTGCCTTAAAGGCATAGAAAGTATCGGAGAACTCAGCCTGGGCGCTACCGCGCGTGCCGCACAGCAGCAGCTTGCCGAAACCGCCGTACATGTCATCGACGGCAGCCACCACCGCCTCCGCGCCGCAGGCGTGCGTGAAAACGACGACGTTGTGCGCGGGTGTGCCGCAGTGCCGCGCATGGAGGAAGCCGGGGCCAAAGAGGGGATAGATCGCCGACAGAGCGTGGATCCCGTAGCGTTCCCAAGACTTCATCGTGGTGATCGCCGCGAAGCGCAGCGCGCCGAGGTCGTGCGTGGATTCGCGCCAGGGCAGAAACTCCTTCGCATAGGCCATGCAACTGCTCGACAAGATGGCCCGGCCCGCTTCATGCCACGCCCGAAACTGCGCCAGATCGCGCGCGTTGTCTACGAGCGGTTTATCGACGAACACGGGGACGCCGGCCTCAACGAAGGGACGGCAGCGCGTCACGTGCTCGTGGCCTATGTCCGTGGCGATAATGACCGCGTCGACCTGGCCGATGACCTCTTCGGGCGCTTCCGCGAGGTTGGGAATCAACGACGCGCGCGCGACAGCCGCGGCGTCAGCGGCATCGTCCGTCCAGATGTGGGTAACGCGCGCACCGGGAATGCCGAGGGTGCCCTTAGGTTGTCTGCCGAGGTAGTCTGGGATGGCCGGATACGGGCATTGGGCCATTGCCACTGCATCATAGCCGTTGAAAATGGCACTCCAGGAATAAGGATGGCCGTTGCCTTCGACCATGCCGACCATGGCGAGAGAAAGCGGCTTGTCGCCCAAGGGAGCGAAGCCCAGGGCGGCAGCATCATGTTCTGTGCTTGGCGTCGTGGTCATAAGAGCCGGCGAAACCCCTCGTGGGCGGCGGGACCGAGCAGACGCTCTTCTACATTGTTGTCTTGCAGCGCCTGCGCAATGACGTGGAATGCGCCCTCCACCGCGGTCTGGAAGCGCTCCAGCACTTCCTCGGTGTGGGCCAGCGTGGCGTACACCGCCGGGCCGGCAAGAAAACCGCGCCCGAGCATTTCCTGAGTGTATAGCGTCCGCAGCACGTTGGCGTGAGTGTGCTCGAAGCAGAAATGCGCGAGACACGGATAACTTGCGGGAACCACAACGGGTAGCCCGAGGCGCTCCGCGCTTTCTCGCCAGATCCGCTGAATTTCGATCCCCACGCGCGCCACATGCACCGGCACGTCCTGGTCCTTAAGCTTTTTCAGCGTCGCCAGGGCGGCCACCGGCCCCACGCTTTCCGTCCAATAGGTGCTGCTGATGAAGGAGGTCTGCACGCCGGCCATGGCCTGACGTGTGCCGATAATCGCGCCGATCGGGTGACCGTTACCCAACGCCTTCGCGAAAATGGCCATATCCGGCGACACCCCGAGACGGAGATGGGCGCCGCCGTGGCAAAGCCGCCAGCCGATGGTGATCTCATCGAACACCAGCAACGCCCCGCATGCGTGGGTGGCGTCGCGCACCACTTCGAGAAAACCCGGCCGCGGATCTTCATAGCGGCATGGTTCCATAATGACCGCCGCCAGCCGATCTCCGTGCTGCTTTAGAATTTGGCGCAACGCGGGATCATCGTTGTACGCAAAAGTCAGCGCCGTGCCGCGCAATGCGCCGGGCACGCCACAGGGATCCAGCCCGGGCAGCAGATGTCCCCGCAGGGCGTCGCTTTCTCCGAGGTTCGCTGCTAGATACCAGTCATGCCACCCGTGGTAGCCGCACACGGCAATTAGATCACGGCCCGTCGTGGCACGGGCGATGCGCACAGCCACCGCACACGCTTCACCGCCGCCACGCGTGAAACGGACCTGTGTTGCCCAAGGGTGGATCGCGCAAAGCTGATCGGCGAGTTCGACTTCCTCCGGCGGGTTCAGCGTGCAGTAGCTGCCGTGCTGGATGCGCTCGGTGACGGCGCGCGTCACTTCGGGATCGGCGTAGCCCAGCAGGCATGCGCCCACCCCGTTGTGGCTCATGTCATAGAAGTGGTTGCCGTCGAGGTCCCAGATCTCGCAGCCGCGCGCCTCGCGAAAGTACGCGGGCCACTGCCGTTGAGCGAACATCTCGGGGCGCTTGCTGAGTAACTGCGTGCCGCCAGGGATGCGCTCCCGCGCATGCCTGTAGGGCGATTGTGTAATACCC
>JACPGD010000581.1 GCA_016182645.1 Candidatus Hydrogenedentota bacterium
CATTCAAGTCACGGCGGAGCGGCACGTTCTCGCGCCGCTCCGTCACCGCTTTGCCTCGTGCATCGTCGAATCCGGCACACCCGCGATATTGCTCGACGTTTTCGGTCGAGGCCCTCTCTTTCGGCTGCGTTGCGGCCCGCGCGAAATAGAGGCGCCGCTCCCGGAATCGTGGCCGAGCCTGTCCACGCTGGTGCAGGCGCTCATCATGCAAGAGCGGCGCCCGCTAAACTTCCTCCACGCTGCCGCGGTCGCCCGTAATGATCTGGCCACGCTGCTCTGCGGGCCCTCCACCAGCGGAAAGACCACGCTGGCCGCGGGCCTTGTCAAGCGCGGATGGGTTGGACTCTGCGACGATTGCGCTCCCGTGAATATCGAACGCCGGCAGGTGCTGCCCTTTTGGACCACACCAGGCCGCTGCCATGTCGCCATCCGCCGGACCCGCCGCGCGCCCCGTCCCTCCACCCTGTGCCAAGTCGTCTTTCTCGTTCCGGTAGGCGGCCGCCCCGCGCCCGGCGACACCCTGCAACAGGCCGCGGCCCGCTGGGAACTCTTTCGCGGGCTGCTGCAAGACAGCACGCCCTGGAAAGCGCGCGGCAATACCCTTGCCCTCCGCAGTCCTGACGATTTCAGCGGCCCGCCCCGTCTGTTCCCCTGCGCGCCCGCGGAAGCAGTCCGGCGCTGGATGCAGTCCCTGAACTCGTCTGTACCCTCCTTGGGCGCCGCCTTTGCCCGCATGCAGTTATTGTTCCCGCACTGCCACTTTCACCGGCTCGAGCCCGGTTCGCTCGCGGCCACGCTTGACCTCCTCGAATCCCTTGCCCGCGAGGAGAATCCAGCATGAGCACCGGTTCGGACAAGCGCCTCCACAGTCTCGAGTGGCGCGTGCTCTTGGCTGCGGCCCGTGAAGCGCCCGCGCCGCAACTGGCCGGGGTCCTCCTGGAGGCCGCGTACGAAGTGCTTCACCCGGAACGACTTGTGGCGCACTGCCTCAGCACCAAGACTTACCCGCTCGCGCAAAGCGCCCTCCAGGATGCGCGCGCCCCCGAGCACAACACCCGGTTCGGGCTGGCGCTGTCGGCCCTGCGCCAGAAGACCTTTCAGGCATGGCTGCCGCGATGCTCCCGCCTGCGCACCGCCCAGCGCCAGTTGCACGAGGCGTTCCATGACGCCGCCGTCCCGCACGTCTTCATCCGCGGACCGCGCTTCGCCGAGCGCTATTACCGCCAGCCCAAATTGCGTGTCTCGGACGATCTCGATGTACTTGTCGGGCGCGATGATTTGGTGCGGACCGCCCTCGTACTCCGCGAGCTGGGCTTCACACACGAGCAAGACCAGCAAGTGCGCGTAGCCAAAGCCCTCTACCAGGGACAGATCACCTGGCGGCGCACGCAAGACGGAACACTCCTCGATCTCAACTGGCGGCTCACGGCCAATGCCGGGGTGGGTCCGGTCGAGCAGGACCCTCGATCTCAACTGGCGGCTCACGGCCAATGCCGGGGTGGGTCCGGTCGAGCAGGACCTCGACGAGGCATGGGCGCGCGCTATTTCCGTCTCCAACCACGAGTATGTGCTTGCCCCTGAGGACGAACTGCTCTATCTCCTGCGTCACCTGAGTCATGGCCACGATTTCGCCCGCGGCATTGTGCGCGGCTGTGCGGATCTCGAGGCATTCTTCTCGCATCACACCTTCTTAGACTTTGACTACTTCCGCGCGCAGGCGCAACGTGCCGAAAGCCTTCGGGCAATCGCTTTCGTCCTCCATTTCTTCACACACGAATTCGTTTCTTCCCAGCCATTGCCTCCCGTGCTTGAACAGCTCCTCGCAGTCCATGAACAGGAAGCACGGTGTTTTTCCCGCGCCGTTATTTGGCCGCTGATGCAGTTGCGTGAGCACAACCGCCCTACGGCGCTCCTCGTGCGCCGAAATTGGGGCCTGTTCGCAAAAGCCTGGGCCGTGGATTCCCCGGCACGCGTGCGCTGGCTCTGGCGCGTGATCCTGCGCCCCACCCCGGAGGAGCGCCTCCTGATTACAGGCCACGCCGCACCGGCGACCCTACGCGCTCATGTCGCATGGTTCTCCCATATGTTGTTCATGGCGCCCGGCCTCGTGCTGGGGATGCTGGCCCGGCTGATCATGCCGCTGTCCGACAAGGCTGGCCGCCGAGTGGCGGTGAACACGCGGGAGGCGCCTCATGAATTGCTGTAGAAAGATCTTCATCACCGCATTCGCACTCGCGGCTTCCCTCGCCCCAGCGCAAACCACGCTCGAACTCGGAAACTTCACCTGTCCCCTCGATGCGCTCGAATGGATGCGCACGGAGGTGAATCTATTCCAGCAAGCGCATCCCGAGTTGCTTGTGCGCACCTATGCCTTGCGCGAGCCGCCGCGCTACCGCCAGCCTATCGAACAACTTCCACGCTTGCCGCACGTCTTCACCCTCGACAGCGAGGCCGGCTACGAAATTCAATATCTCGTCGAAAAGGGCCTGATTGTGCCGCCGAGTAGTTGCGCGCTTGCCGAGCACGCAACTGGTGTTCTCCTCGATCAGTTTCCGGCCAATCTCTTCGACAGCGTCACCTACCAAGGCGAAGTCTGGGCTGTGCCTTGGCTGGCCTGGACGGAATTGCTCGTCATCAACCGCCCTATGTTCGAAGCAGCGGGGCTGGCGCCGCCACAGGCGTGGCCAGAACTTTACGACACCGCCGTCAAACTCACGCGCGACATGGACGGCGACGGCGCCATCGATCAATGGGGACTGCGCCTTTGTTGCGATGACGAAACACTCATCAACCTCTTCGTAACGCTGGTGCTGCAACAAAACGGTTCCCTCTTCTCCAGCGGCCGTTTCCGCCTGTCCAGCCCGGCGGTCCTGTCGGCCATGGACTACCTGCGCCGACTCGTGCTCGATTCTGGCGCTTGTTCCTTCTCCGCCACGCCCAATGAGGAAGCGCTGCTGGAGACACCCCTGCCTTACGCGATGATCCTCCTGCACTCGCGGTCACTGCGTCCCATCGCCGCTCGTCCGAATCTCGAGATTGTTCCTTTACCTTCGTGGAACAATGACGTCACTGCCGCGACACGCCGCCTGTATCTCGCGGTGCGGCGCGGCACGCCCGCGGAAGAAGCCGCGGCCTGGCAATTCGTCGCGTGGCTCACGCGTACCGATGTTTCGCTGCCAGAAACCTGGGGCTGCGGCTTTCCCTGCCGCAGTGATTTCACGGACCGATCCGATTTTCTCGTCGTGGCGGCAAAATCGATGTGTGGTCTCCCGAGGCTCTTTGACGAACAGGCGCGCGGCCGCGAATGGGGGCCCTTTTTGCCCGGACGAAAGCAGGGACTCGAACGCCTCCAGGCTGCGCTGGAAGCCATCGTCTTCCGCGGCGCCGACCCCGCCCTGGAACTCCCGCGGGCCGAGCGTGAAGCCAACCTGCTGCTGCGGCCGCTCCAGGTAGCGGGGCGATGCCACCCGCCCCGCTCAGGAAAGAGCGAGAAGTGTCCGGGGTGTGGCAACCCCGGACTACAAACGCGGCCGCTCCTTGATGATGCCGAAGCGCGCCGCATCTGGGCGGAGATGCCAGAACTACTCACCTGTGCCAGCCTGCGTCTGGCATGCGCGGGTGCGCTCGAACGCGCCGGCTTCCCACTGGAAGCGGAACTGATGGAGCAACACGGGCACTGGGGCGGGCTTGGAGGCTGGGTTGATGCGCTCCACCAAGTGCACGCACCCAGCACTCAAGATACCGCCGTGAGTCCCCGGCTGATAGCCGTCTGGCGTCTGGCCAGTGCGGCCTGCGAAGCCACGCACGGTCTGGACATTCAGGCAACACGCGCTACCGCCGCCAACTATTTGGGACTTCTGGACAACCTGCAAGCGACAACTGACGCCGAGTCCTTGCGCTTGCTGCGGATCATCACGGAGGCTGTTTTTGCGCGTGCCTGGTGCTTGCTGGGCGTCCATGGATTCACCTTCGATGACCGAAGCCGGGGCGAGGCAGAGATCCCCATCGTCCTGCCTCGGCTGTTTGACGCTTACGTGGCGTTGCTTGCACGCGAACTGGCTTCAGCAAGCACACCTCGTGACTTGGAATGGGCCGAAGCGGTGGAACGCGCCGCCCTCTTTGCCGAGGGCTTCGAGGATCCTCCCCGCAAGATCCGCGCGTATTGCATCCTGGCTGAGAAATACCCCACCTCAACGCTGGCCGCGGAGCACCTGCTCCATGCGGCGCTCCTGGCCGAGGAGCAGTCCGATCACTCCCTGGCCATCGACCTGTATCATCGTTTGTCGGCGGACTTTGCAGCATCATCACAAGCGCCAAAGGCACTGCGGGCGGAGACGCGGCTGCTGCTCGAGGCCGATCAGGCGCAGGAAGCCCTCGCTCGGGCCCAATTGTTGCAAGTGCAATATCCAGAGACGGAAGAAGTCGCCGAAGCGCGTTTCCTGGCGGCGCAAGCCTGCCTGCGGCTCGGTCTTGAAGCGCAGGCACGGGAGGAGATGGAAACTCTGGCGCTCGAACTGCCTGGGGCGCCCGCGGCTTCGCGCGCATTGTACTGGTTGAGCGAACAGGCGCTTCAATCGGGCGACATCGCTTCGGCCCAGCACTATCTGCAACGTCTAACCCAGGGATCGGCGCCCGCCGAGCTTCTCCGGGTCGCGCAGGCGCTGCTCGAAAGTCTGCCACACTGAGGAGGGCAAGCTATGGACCATGTACTGCCAGGTTTACGCGCGGACGTGCAGTTCTCGCGTTTCGCGCACGAAGGGGTTCTCTACGATGCGCCCCGCGGCCTCGTACACGCGCTGAACGGTACGGCCACCTTCATCGCTGAACATTGTGATGGCCACTGCACGCGCGACGTACTCGTCGCGGAAATGGCCCGCACCTATTCTGACGTGGACGCTGCCGCACTGGCCGAAGATATCGAACGCACGCTCCACTCATTCAAGGAACTTGGACTTGTCGCCGAAGCCTAGCCGGGGCTTCCAGCCCCGATTCTTTCCCCTCTCGTTTAGCCCGCGCGAGCGCGCCCGGCGCACCGTCGAGGACCAGTGGCACCTGCGCGAAGAGCGCCGTTGCTTCACCGTGGCCGGTCTCAGCATGGGCCGCGCGCTCTCGCCTGGCGCGAGCATTCAGGTCTGCTTCTCGCACCAGTTGCGTATCGGCCACGGCGACGTCATTTATTTTCGGCGCGGACACGGCCTGCGCGTCGTGCACCGTTGTCTGGCATGTTTCGGCCCGATCATCGTGGAGAAAGGCGACGCGAACTGGTTGCCGGGCTGGTGCTTCCGACGCGACGTCTTGGGAAAGGTGGAATTTTGTGCGCATCCTGGTCTTGGAAGGCACGCCTCGTGAAATGGGCCAACTTCATGGCGCCCTGCTCGCCGGTGACATTCGCCTCTTCACCACGGAATTTCTGCATCGTTCCCGAAAGGTTTTCGGCGTCCCTTACGAAGTCATCCGACATCACGCGGACCTCGTAGATGCGACGTGCTCGTCGAGTCTACTGGAAGAATGTGCTGGCATCGCAGACGCCGCCGACGCGGACTACCTAGACGTGCTCGCACTGAACACTTTCCCCGACACCGATGCGCTCTTTCACCACCGTGTGCTGAACTGCGTCAATTTCGCCGCCGTCAGCAGTGGGGGAGAGGCGCCCACTATTTTCCACGCGCGCAACTGTGATTTCCCCCACGAAGACCGGCACTGGCAGCGGGGCCTGCTCGTGGTGCGGAAACCCGGCGGCCACCGCCAGGCCACCATCGCCTTGGGCTTCGCCGGGCAGGCCGGACTGATCACCGGCGTGAATGCGGCGGGCCTTGCCGCCTCGGAAGCGACCTCCTATGCTCCGCGTTACGCGGCGGCCGGCATGCCCCTCATGTTTGCCCTGCGCGAAGCGCTCGAATGCTCCACGACCCTCGCCAGCGCGCGCGAATTCCTGACGGCGCAATCCTACATGGGGGCCTTCAATGTTTTGTTCAGCAGCGCGCACGAACACGCCGCCATGGCGTTCGAACTTAGCGCCCCGGGTATTGGCCTCGTGCCCATGCGGCAGTTGGCCCTCTGTATCAGCGGCGTGTGCCAGGATCGGCGGCGCGCCCGGGGACAACTCGTGCCCTGCGCTGACACCGTCCGCCACCTCCGCACCCAGGCGCTCATAGACGCACTTCCCACCGAGTTCACACCACTGGATCTCGAGTCGATCCTCCGCGATGACTGGGACCTTTGGCAACAACGCCGCGGCAACTCCTACCGTTGCATCTGCAATGGCCACACCGTCCACAGCATGATCGCCGCCCTCGCCCACGACGAACTCTGGGTCTCCCTCGGTCCGCCCCCGGCGCCCCGCCAGCCCTACCACCGCCTCTCCCTCAGCACTTTGCTCGACCTGCCCCCCGGCCTCCACACCCACCCCGCGTGCTCGTGATGGTGCGGTGTCTTGTTTTCCATTCTTCCCCTCTTTTCCATTCTTCCCATTCGCACTGCTGGAAATCCCAGCGATTCTTCCCCATACTTGAGCCACAGTAGCACTGGGAGGGTGTTTGCCATGCGTGCCTGCAAATGTTGCCTGCTTTCCTTGTTTCTAGCCGGATTTGCCGCCCAAGCCCTCGACGGCACCGTGACCACGACCGAAGCCAAGCCCATCGAGAACGCTTATATTGGCCTGCTCGACGCCAATTTTGCCCCCATCACCTCGGGCAGTACGGATGCCGCTGGCAAGTTTTCCGTGGCAGGCGCCGGCGGCAAGTATCTCGTGATCCAGCCCGCGCCCACCGCGGGCGACGGCGGTGTGCAAGTGCATCCCTATCAACCACGGCTGTACGTACTGGGAGAAAACGAACAGAGTCTCGCGCTGAAACTGTCGCCCGCTGACTCTGTCATCCTGGAAGCTTACGATCTCGAGGGC
>JACPGD010000071.1 GCA_016182645.1 Candidatus Hydrogenedentota bacterium
AATAACAGAAATGCGGGCCTCAACTCGGATTAGAACCAATGAAAATTGAGGTGAAGGACATATCGAAGACCTTTGGCAACTACCGGGCGCTGGACCACATCAGTTTGGAGGTGGAGGAGGGGGAGTTGCTCGCGCTGCTGGGGCCTTCGGGTTGTGGAAAGACTACGCTGTTGCGCGTGATTGCCGGCTTGGAATTGCCGGACCCCGTGCCGGGCAGCGGCGTTTTCTTTGGCGGGGAAAATATGCTGAACTACAGTGTACGGCAGCGTCAGGTTGGTTTTGTGTTCCAGCATTATGCGCTCTTCCGGCACATGACGGTCAGCCAAAACATTGCCTTCGGTCTCTTCGTCCGCGCGCGGAAGATTCGCCCGAGCAAGAAGTCGATACAGGGAAAAGTGCATGACCTGCTCGACCTGATTCAGATGGAAAGCCTGGAACACCATTATCCCGCGCAGTTATCGGGGGGACAGCGCCAGCGCGTGGCCTTGGCCCGGGCGCTGGCGGTCGAGCCGCGCGTGCTCTTGCTCGACGAGCCTTTCGGGGCGCTCGACGCCAATATCCGAAAGGAATTGCGGCAGTGGTTGCGGCGGCTGCACGATGAAATCCACGTGACCAGTGTGTTTGTCACGCATGACCAGGAAGAAGCGTTGGAAGTGGCGGACCGCGTCGTGGTGATGGACCATGGCCGCATCGAGCAGATTGGCACGCCGGAAGAGGTCTACCACCACCCCGCGAACGCCACCGTCTGCCGTTTCATTGGCGATATCAATCTTTTCCACGGTCGCATCTCCAGCGATGGTGTCGTGGTCAGCCCTTCGTCCGGCGCTGGAGAGACCGAAGACAAACTGCAACCGTTGTACGTCCGCCCGCACGGGTTGAAGTTGGCCACGGAAGAGCCAGCACACTATAACTTCCGCGCTACGGTCATCGACGTGTTTCCCGCGCGTTCGTTAGTCAAAGTCGCGCTCAAAACTGAATGGGGCGCAACCGTCTGGGCGGAATTGCCGCACCAGGAGTACCGGGAATTGGATCTGAAACCCGGCCATACTGTCTTCGTCGTCGTCGAGCAGTTCAAGCAATTCGACGCCATGTCCCGCCGTGACTGAATGGTTACGGTTGCGCGGCAGGGGGCGGCTAATCATGCTGGCTCCGGGGCTACGGGAGCAAGAAAGCTACATATCGTTGACCCCAGGTCATCATTTGCTTGGGCAATGGTCGGTGGAGCATCATGGCGCTCAAACTCGGTGTGCTCAGACAGTGTTGGGGAAATCAAAGTGCCAATTCAACGGCAAGGTGTCAATTCTGGGAAATTCAATGCCACTGCTCAATTTCCCTTTGAACTGCGCTGGCAGGACTTTCAAATGGCCATGCAGGACGTGTACGACTTCTTCTTCGATGTGAACACGCTGCTGCTGGGAAAGGGGCTTGAACGACTCGATAACATGCTGCGCCCAGCCATCATGTCCGGTGTACTCTCGGACATGCTGACCGCCAGTTTGGCGAAGCATTCGCGGGTACTGACGCAGAACGAATATTTCAACGGCCACCCGGATCTGGTTGTGCGCGGCAGGTATCCGAACAATGCAGTGAAAACGGGGTCAGACGGTGTCGAGATTAAGACCACTCGCAAAGCAGGGGGCGCCGTAGATACGCACGGAGCAAGGGACCAGTGGATGTGCGTATTCGTTTACGAACTTGACAATGAATCAGAACCCGCCGTCGAACGGCGACCGATCCGGTTTCGGGAGGTATACCTTTCCCAGGTTACCGTTGCGGATTTCCGAAAGAACCCCCGAGGGGAACTGGGAACCAGAACAGCCACCCTGCATAGGGATGGGATACTACGATTTCGCCAGAATTGGATCTACCGGGACTGAATTAACGATTTACCTTTAGAGCGGCGAGCTTGGGGATGGCTAGTTTGGCCACCGCGAAATATTCCGGGTCTTTCTCGATGCCAATGCTCGCGTAGCCTACTGCTTCCGCGGCAGCCAGCGTGGAGCCGGACCCCGCGAAAGGGTCAAGAATGGTCCCCTCCCCCAGCGGAAGCACGGCCCGCACGATTTGCCGGAGGAATGATTGTGGTTTCAGGCTAGGATGCGGACCATGAAGACGTTCCCCCTTCCGGGTGGGGCTGGATTCAATAACGTCTCCGAAGGGCTTGTCCTCGGAGGGACGGCGGAACCCGCCTGTCTTCCATTTTCGAAGATTGTCCTGGGCCCTGCCTTCGAGAGGCTTTCGGTAGATGAGCCAGGGTTCCCACATCGACCGAGGCATCACGCTCACTTCGGAGAATTCCGCATGCGCCGCCTTTGGCCGATCTCCCCCGCGCATCGTCATGACAAGCCGGACGAGTTCGCCCCTCCTTTCAAATCCTGCGCGTGATAAGGCGTCTGATACGCGGTAAGACAGCAGGGGATTGCTTGCAACAAGGACATGCGCGCCAGGAACTAGTTTTGGAAAGAGCAATTCGCCCCAGCGAACGAAGAACGCATGGAGATCCCGGAGTTCTTCAGAGTTCAAGGTGGTGAAGCGCGGCAGCGGAGAGCGGGCATGGCCATCAAACGAAGGGGGTATGCGCCATACGCCTCCTCTTCCCGCCCGGAGTTTCTCCTGCTGCTCCGGCGAGTACTCGACCAAGCCGTAGGGTGGATCGGTGACCACCGCATGAAAGTGGTTGTTCTCTTGGCTCTGCAACCAAGTAAAGCAGTCCCCCAGATAGAGGGTGGCTTTGCCGAAGGAACAGGAGGGTAGCTTTGTGACCGTCTCTGCGGAGGAAAACGAAAGTTCTCCCTGGTTAAGCCGGTACAAACCACGTTCTTCTCGAACAAACATTTGAGGGGTGTTGAGCCGCAGGTAGGATCGAATCGATGACTCCGGCGTGGGGCCAAGCACGCGCCCCACTCTTTTTTCGATTTCCGCTAACTTCAAGCCGTCAGGGCTGCCCGACAGGGCATCCACTATGGCATCGCGAACGCGGCCGGGCTTGTTCTTTGAGGCACCGCTCATGGATGGCAGTTTAGACGTCGAGACGTCACAATTCAATTATTGAATTGGGGAATGGTAGTCTGCTTCCCGCTCACCTCGTAACCATTCCGTCAAAGGGGGCGAGGTGGGAGGATGATCGTTCGACCAAAATGGCGTCCTTGCGCCACGGGCCCCGCCCTGCGTTACGGAATGGTTACCAGGTTGAACGGGAAGACATAGGCCTGCAACAAGACGTAAAGCCCCACTAGAATCGCGAGCACGATGCTGTGCAGGAACACGAAGCGCAGGATTTCACCCTCGCGCCCGGTCATTCCGGTCGCTGTTCCCGCGACGACGATCGACTGCGCGTCGATCATTTTGCCCATGACGCCGCCGGTGCTGTTTGCCGACGCCATCATGACGGGGCTGAGGCCGAGCTGGCTGGCCGTGATCGTTTGCAGGCTCCCAAACAGGACGTTGGACGAGGTGTCGGACCCGGTCAGTGCGACGCCCAACCAGCCGAGCATCGTTCCAAAGAGTGGATAGAACCAGCCCGTGCTGGCGAACGCCAGTCCCAGCGTGGCGTCCAATCCGGAATAGCGCGTCAAAAAACCGACGCTCATCATCGCGGCGATGGTCAGCAGCGAGATGCGCGCCATCTTGAGCGTGCGCCAATACTCGAGGGCCATCTGGCGCGGCGAACAGCCGATCGCAAGTCCCGCCAAGAGGGCCGAGAGCAGGATTCCCGTCCCCGAGGCGGAAAGCCAGTTGAACTTGAAGATGGCTTCTTCGGGCTTCGCCGCGGCCACCACCGGCGGCACGCGCTCGATCATCTGGTGCAGCCAGGGCACGGGGATCTGTGGATTCGAGATGCCATTGAGCAGCTTCTGCGTGCTGGGGATGCCCCAGGTGAACACCACCACGCTGAGGATGAGCCAGGGCAGCCAGGCGCGAAAGACTTCTGCGTGCGAGCGGCCGCGCGCGGGCGCCGCTTCTTCGCCGTCGTTTTCGTCCGCCGCCCATTTCTCCTTGGGATGCCAGAAGCGCAGAAGCAGCAGGACCGCGCCCATCGAAATAACGGCCGAGATGTTGTCCACCAGCCACGGGCCGTGCAGGTTGGAAACGAGGCATTGCGGCACCGCGAAGAACACCCCCGCCACCAGCGCTGCGGGCCAGACCGCCAGCGCCCCGCGCATCCCCGCATAGGCCGCCATGAGCCAGAGGGGAATGATCAGCGGGAAGACCGGCAACTGCCGGCCGACCATCGAGGACAGGTCATGCAGGTCCAGCCCGGTAACTACTTGCAACGACGTAATAGGAATGCCCATGGAACCAAAGGCCACGGGGGCCGTGTTCGCGATGAGCGAAAGCCCGGAAGCCTTGAGTGGCGAAAAACCGAGGCCAATCAAGATGGCGCCTGTCACGGCGACCGGTGCGCCGAATCCCGCCACCCCTTCGAAGAACGCGCCAAAGCAAAACGCCACCAGCAGCAGTTGAAGCCGCGGGTCCGCAGTCGCCGACGCGATTGATTCCTTCAGGATGTGGAACAAGCCCTGTTCATGCGTGAGCCGGTAGAGGAACAGTACGTTCAGCACGATCCAGCCGATGGGAAAGAGGCCAAAGACCCCGCCATACGCCGCCGCGCCCAACGCCATGCCGGACGGCATCCCGAACACGCCCACGGCAATGACGAACGATGTCCCCAGCCCCAACAGTGCCGCCCAGTGCGCCCGCACCCGGAATATCCCCAACGCCCCCATCAACACCGCAATCGGCAGCCCCGCGCACAGCGTGGAAAGAACAGCATTTCCCAGCGGATCATAGATTTGCTGCCACATGCGCCTTGCTCCTGACTTGCACCGCGCCCATCGAGCGCGCGGATTATGGCACAGGAATCTCGGGCGTGGCTACTACTCAAGGGTGCAAGGGTGCAAGAGTCGAAAATACCCCTTAATGCACGCGCTGTTGCGGACACACATTTGGACATGCGTCTTACTGCGGAATCCCGAGTTTGCATACAAGGGGACGCCTTCCTCGAAAACCCCGCGAACGGTGTCGTAAGGAGTGCGATCTTCCCGCGCCCGCAAATCGTGCAGAGTCTCTATAACTGCGCAGTCGAGGAATCGCTGTAGCAACTCGCCAGATCGTGTGTCGGATTTGTTCTGCGGCAAAGGCGAATTGGCTTCCTCAGATATTCTGCAGAACTGGCCGTAGGCTCTTGAGACAAGCCGAAGAGCTTCAGATTCCAGGAGGTTCAGGCAGTTGGCGGGATCAATGACTGAGCCGACCACAAAGGGTTCGTCAATCTTTGGCTTGTTTGGGCGAGGATGATCGCGCTGTTCCATCGCAAATTCTAATGCGCGCTCCGGGTTATGCTCCCAAAAATAGATTCCGTGCCCAAGCCAGTCGTATGCGTTTTCACTTCGGCTGAGATGTGGAATCTCGCCGCACAGCACCTTTTCGCCGGTTCTTTTGTCGCAGCCATGGAAGCCAAGTATCAGCGAGATAGGGCTGGTATACATGACCTAGTGGTAGGCTTCCGTTAACTCGCCCGAGGCCGTGACAATCCCCGCGTTGATCAGGAATTGAAGTGCCGACTCTCTCGATTTGCAGACTTCATCTGCCGCCCGGCGAATCGCCTCCGCCTCCTCTTCGTACTCTTGTCTTGACATCGAATTAAAGCCTCCAGCCTGTATCCAGCCACGTGGAATTATAACGCGATTCAGGCGATCAGTGCCAGTTGCTCTGCAGTACCAACACCGCCACATGCGCCCACAGCCGGAAAACCCCAGCGCCCCCAGCAACACCTCCAGAAGAATATTCGTATCGAGCAAATACAATCCGCTCATCGCCAGCCTGTTGCTTTATGCTGGAGCTCGACCGAGGTAAATTGGTCCTTCAAGCCGGAGAGCGCGCCGGCCCAGGGCAACTCTAGTGGAACTTTGGTCTCCGCCTTCCCGTACTTTTGACTCAGAAACTCGATGAAATCCAAGGCTTCCTGCTGGAGTTCCGGCGGCAATTCATTTAGCTTCTCGCTTAACATCATAAACTCCTCATCTGGATTCACATCGGGGTCATTAGTTTACCCCACCTGCAGGCAAGATGTTGCACTCAGCACGGCTTCGCCCTGACTTCAAGAGATTCTCGCAGCCCGCGCTTGACGACAGACAGTGCAGTCTTCTGACAAGGAGGCCGCCAGCCCCAGCAGCACCGCCAGATGTACCCGCAGCCGGAAAATCCCCGGCACCCCCATCAACACCGCAATCGGCAGCCCCGCGCACAAGGTAGAAAGAACAGCATTGCCGAGCGGATCATAATCCTGTTGCCACATGCGCCTTGCTCCCGGCCAGCACCAAGCCCTTCGAGCACGCGGATTATGTCATAGGACTCCCGGGCACGGCCACTCCCACAAGTGCCATTCGGTTTTCCTTGGAAAACCCGTGTCCGTCCCTCAGTTTTCCCTCAGTTTTTCCCTGGCGGAAGTTGCCGCTGCATGGGCGAAAAGCCAGGCAAAGGCTACTTCCCTTTCCGCAACCGGATCATCAGCGGCATGTCCTCCGGCACCGTGGTCGTGGAAGCGCCGCCTCCGTTTCGGCCAGCCATTCACTCGCTTCACGGCGATTCGCCAGCTTTATCCGGCTGGCTTCGATGGCAGCCCTTGCAGCAACTTGCGGGCGACCGAATCTGGTTCTTGATCCGAATTGGCAAGGACAATAACACCGTGCGGGGGTTCCCGAAGGAACGCCATATAAGAGGCGTAACCACCCGTGCCCCCGTTGTGCCAGAGCACGGGCTTGTCGCATAACAGATCATCGACGTGCCAGCCGAGGGTCATCGTGCTGAGTCCCAACGGCCAAAAATAAAACATAACCGCGGGTATGGCCAAAATGGTTGTCACGCGTGCCCACACCGGCAAGCCGAACGACCTCCAAACAAAGACACCTGACAAGCCGGCGACAACCAAGGGCGCCACACAGCCGAAGTCACGATAGAATCGGTACTTTCGTTCCGTTTGGATCTCATGCGCGAAATTAAGAGCGGCCTCTAATGGAGTTGAGGAAGGTTCAAGATTGGCGCGCAGAAAGCGCAGCATATCCCGCAGGCTGGACCGCAGCGCCCCAGCTCCAGCTAGCGCCGCCAGATCCCAGTTCAGCACGCGTTTACCGCCGGAGTGCCCGGCCGCGAGCCTTTGTTGCTGTTCTTGCGACAGATGGATCGTCGTGTCTATCAGCCCCAACGGCTTACAGATGCGTTGCTTTATGAGAGTTTCGAAATCCGTGCCCGCGGCCTTGGCCAGTACATGGCCCAGGAGGCCGAATCCCAGATTGGAGTAATTGGATTTGGTTCCGGGCTTACTCGTCAGGCGGGTTTTCGCAAGGCAGACGTATAGATCTTCCTCTGTGTAATGCGCATAGGGGTTGGCCGCATTGAAGTTCGTACCGCTAAGATTCTCCGGGAGACGCGGCAATCCGGAGGTGTGCGTAGCCAGATGACGGAGCGTGACGTCGACGCCACCTCGACTCGGCAGTTTGGCCGAAGCGGGAAGGTACTTGTTGACGGGGTCATCCAGATGGACCTCCTTCCTCAGATGCATATCGGCGAGCAGCGTCGCGGTGAAGACCTTTGTGATCGACCCGACTTCAAAGATGCAATTCTCATCCGGCGTAGCAGAACCATCACGTCCATTTGAGCCATGGAAAAACGAAAAAACTTCCCCATCAGCGATGACGCCTACTGCAAGACCGGCGCTTCTCTTCGACTGCATGTACTTGTGAACGGCACCGTCCACGCTTCCCTGCAAGCCGGGAACCGCATCAGTGTTGGGTCCTGGAGGCTGGCTGCCGTCTGGTTTGATCATAAGGCCCTCTTCCGATGGGTTGCGAAAGTGCTTTCGAGAGGGGCATAGCCTTGAAGCGGCTCGGCCTGCGTCGCGCTGCAGAGCATGAACAAGATGTACCCAGACATTATTCTGATTCTCCGCTGAATGTCGCTTCCCCCGTGGCCGTGCCCACGTTGCTAGCGACTTTGAGCGATTCAAGCAAGTTTGACACAATCGCCTCGACAGCAAAGCATCTATGCAGAACTATGCGATGCCTCACGCTGGCTTCAATTTGCGATTTTCCCCGCAGTCGGTGTTATAGTGCGCCCCATGGCTCGGGTATATCGAAGCATGCTCACTCAAAACGGGCAACCGGCAGTTGGCAACCGCGGCCACACACGACGCCACACCCACCATTCACCTGGGGTGAAGGGATCGGAACCACGTCTTACTACAAATTGTCCTTGGCATCGACCTGGCCTGATTGGTGGATTGACGAGAATGAGTGAGAGTACAAATTCATTCAGCAAGTACACTGAACTCATGAGTGAGCTTCACACACTCATTAAGACTAACGTGGACGATGATCGGGGGGACATGCTGCGGGATGAAATGGACGCGTACTGGCACCGCCTGACGGATGACGAACGTCAGCGCGCGATGGAATTGTCCGAGAGACTGTATTCGCACAGCCACCACGTGACAAACGTGCCTGGGCAAAGGCGCGCTCACTGATTAGTCGGCGGTCAATCTATTCCGTCGCGGCTGGTCCTTCGCCATTGGGAAATGGGTATCCGGAAAATGTCACTCACCGATTCACAACGCGACTGGCTGGCCCTGGCGATGGTGCCGGGGGTGGGGACGACGTATTTTATCCGGTTGCTGGCGAAGTTTGGGCGGCCGGAGGAGGTGTTGCGGGCGTCGGAGGCACGGCTGACGGAGGTGGTGGGGCCGAAGCTGGCGCAGCGGATTCGGGCGTATAAGCAAGTGGTGGACGTGGAGCGGCAGGAACATCTGCTGGCGGAATATGACGCGCGGCTGATTACGATGGATGATCCGGATTATCCCGCGCGGCTGGCGGAGATCTACGACCCGCCGCTGGTGCTGTTTGTGCGCGGCACGTTTGAGGATGCGGACGAGCCGTGTGTCGCCATCGTCGGCACGCGCAAACCGTCCACCTACGGCATCCGCATGGCCGAGCAGATCGCGGGCGACCTGGCCGCGCGTGGCATCACCGTGGTGAGCGGTATGGCGACGGGTATTGACGCGGCGGCGCACGCGGGCGCGCTGCGCGCAGGCGGCCGGACCATCGCGGTGTTCGGGTGCGGGGTCGATGTAGTCTATCCCGCCGAAAACGCCGAACTGATGCACCGCATCATCCAGCACGGGTGCGTGGTGTCGCCGTTTTTCATGGGTGAGAAACCGGCCAAAGGCTATTTCCCCTATCGCAACCGCATCATCAGCGGGATGTCGCATGGGACAGTCGTCGTGGAGGCGCCGCCCGACAGCGGCTCCCTGATCACGGCGCGCTTCGCGGCGGAGCAGGGCCGCGAGGTTTTTGCGGTGCCGGGGCATGCGAGCGATTGGAACAGCCGCGGCCCGCACGCGCTGATTCGCGAGGGCGCGAAACTGGTGGAAACGGTGGAGGACATCGTGGTCGAGCTGGATCTGCCGGTCGAGGCGCGCGTTGCTCCCGCAGGCGCAGCCGATGCAGCGGCGGAGACCGACCAGGCCGTACCGCGGCCGGCAGCATCACCAACGGCCGCTCCCGTTCCGGCCAAGGCCGCGCCCAAAGCGCAGGCGGGCGCCCCAACCCCGAAAGCGGCCCCGGCGCCCGCAGTCAGCGGCGTCGAGCGGGAGGTCTTGGCGGTCCTCAGCCCCGACGGTTCATTCGTGGATGAAATTGCGATGTCGTGCCGGATTTCCGTGTCGGAAGCGTTAAGCTCCTTGACGATGCTCGAACTCAAGGGCCTCGTGCGCCAGTTCAGCGGCAAGCGCTTCGCGCCACGCTGAGAGGACACCAGGGACGGGAAGAAGAATTAGGAATGAAGAATTAGGAATTAGGAATGGGGAAGGAGCTCGATCGCCTGCGGGAACGGAATATAGGGTGGCCGTCGCCACTGGATTACTTGCTCGGCGTGGGGACGCCGCTGGTGCGCCTGGGCATGTGGTGGCGCTTGCGCGGACCGCGCACGCGGGTCGAGGCGCGGGTGATCAGTCTTGGCAATCTGACAGCCGGCGGTACGGGGAAGACGCCCGCGGTCATTGCCCGGGCGCAGGCGGAAATTGCCGCGGGGCGGCGTGTCGCCGTGCTGACGCGCGGTTATGGCAGCCAGCGCGTGCGCGAGCCTTATGTGCTTCCCCCCGGCACGCCCCTTCCTGAGACCCCGCTCTACAAGTTGATTGGCGATGAACCTGCATTGATTCGGCGCAGGGCGCCAGGGATCACCCTGGTGAAATCGGCTGACCGCGTGGCGGGCGCGCATGCCGCTATCGCTGCGGGGTGCGATACGATCCTCCTCGACGATGGCTTCCAGGCAGTCGCGCTGGAACGCGACGAAAACATCCTCTTGGTGGACGCCACGAACGCCTTCGGCAATGGACACCTCTTGCCGCGCGGCATTTTGCGCGAGCCCGTGGCCGCCGCGGGACGTGCCACGGAAATCATTCTGACGCGCTGTGACCAGGT
>JACPGD010000072.1 GCA_016182645.1 Candidatus Hydrogenedentota bacterium
GGAAAGAACCGTTTTTGAAGAAAATAGTGTAATTTTCTGTCGTGACCGGTTTAGAATAGTGATGGGAAATGAACTCCCCAAGGGATACAGGGCAAATTGGCAGAGGAGACACCTTCTTGCGCAGGCGAAATTACATAGCAGGATAAGTGCGAGCACGACAGCCTTAGATCACGTGGGGCTACTTCTCCGACAGAATCAGAATGCGCAAGATGAAGACTTTATCGAATGCCATATCTATGGCACACTCCACTGGAGGAGCCTGGAATCTGTCACGCTTACGGAACCCCTATCCCGCCCTGAGGCCACCATGTGGAAGCAGCTCAAAAGCAAATTGCGATCAAGGGGTGTGGAAGTGGCGGAGAGAAAATGGAAGCCCTGATTTCAGGTGAGACCGGCCTAGCCGTTGCTTTTCAGGGGAATGACTCTTACCTATTTGACGTGAATCACCCCTCGAAATCAGTTCCAATCCCTCAACATCGAGTTCAGGGGTTATTCCAGTTTTCCTATGATCTTAAGCAGATTGATATCCGTGAGTTTGAGGATCTAGAGCACATTCTGAGGGAAGCGTGGACGAAGGCTCGCGTGTTCCGCTTGCTCCTCTTACTGCTTGAAGAAGGCGACTCTGATGTCAAGTTGGAGGCGGCGAGCTTCTGTGAGGATGCTTTCGCTGATGGGGACGTTTTGGATTCTACCAGCAAGAGACTTTTCTCCGCTCCTATCCCTGGAGGCTTGCCAGACGATGTCTTTAATTACTGCGAAACCAACTCAAAGACTTTCCAGATTCTGACTACCGTTAGGGAGCACCAAGAACAAATCCGTCTGTTAAGGTACGCTTGGGACCAACTGGCGGAACAAGAATTCCCAAGTGCAATGGACGCCGCTGAGTTCCTTGAAGCGTTAATCGAATCTGGAAGCATTAGAGAGATTGTTACTGCAAGTGATGATCCGGCAATGTTCGGCGCAGCTAGGTTTTTGTGCCACACATCGGTAAGTCAATATAGGAATTCGAGATCTATAGTTGATACATGGCTAGGACCGTTTTTCCCGCCAAAAGTCAAAAGACAACAACTCCCAATTTCGCCTGAGATCGGCGAATTACCTAACCAACGCCCAGGAAAACGCGGACACGTATCTGTTCACAAACTTTACACTAGCGTTACACACCAAAAAGATATCATCAAGAGTCTCATGAAAGAGGGGGATCTTGACAGGGTACGCTCGTTCACCCAGCAGCTTGTCCAGACTCAACTTCGTACGAGCGAGCCGCAGTATGCTGCAAAGTCGTTATGTGACTTGGCACAAGAAGCAAAGCTCCTCAAGCAGCATTCACTTCAACTGGAACTGGCTCAAAAAGCGGTGGACATAAATCCCGGAGACGGATGGGCACACGGCCAGGTGGCTGACGCTTTCTTCTGCTTACTCGATTTTAATAACGCTATCTATCACTTTCAGCAGGCAGATTCGTATGGGCAGGAGACTTTCGCTAAATCAGGTCAAGCTCGCGTATTACGTGCCCAAGGAAATCTGCGCCAAGCTCTTGAATTATATACTCAATTGCTCACCCAAGAACTGTCAGATCAGGACGAGTTACTTACGGCTTGCGCTCGAGCTGAGGTTTTGCGTGACCTTGAGAAATACCCCGAGGCCTTGCAAGCTTTTAAGGATGCCGCAGCGAGATTTCCCGATGCTCCATTACCTAGCATTGGGATAGGAGTAGTTCTTAAAGATATGGGCCAACTAAATGAATCTTTGGCGGCATACTCCGGAAGTAAAGTCAGGTTTCCCGAGGAATCAGCGGCCTACGCAGGTTTTGCGGATGTCTTAAAAGAGTTGGGGCAGTTGGAAGATGCATATGTGGCGTATGAGGAAGCATCCCTTTTTTTCAGAAACGAGGTCATCATCTATTGTGGCAGGGCAGATATTCTGCGCCGGTTAGGCAGAATAGAGGCTGCGTTTCGTGCTTACGAGGAGGCCATACGCTGTTTTCCAAATGATTCCAGTCCTTTGCATGGATTATTACAAATGTTGGTGCAGAATGGTGAAATGGAAAGAGCTGCAAGAGCGTTTGAAAATGCAATCGAAAAATTTCCGCGGGATTGCTATCTGCGAAACAGCAGAGCAGAATTCTTGAAACAGTATGGCGGATTAAGACAAGGCCTGCAGGCGTATGATGAAACTCTATTGTTATTTCCCGGGGATCTTTTCGCATTGAGTGCACGGGCGGAGATACTAAAGGAAATGGGTGCCCACAAAAAGGCTATTGATGCATATCAAAGGCTTCTCGAAATCAAACCGCATAAGGAGCGGCTGAGGCATTCGCTCGCCGCTGTTCTTGTACTTTCAAAAAGGTATAATGAAGCAGAAAACCTTATCGGGAGTGGTGAGCCGAGGACGCGATCTCAATGGGTTGCACATCATATACGGGGAATGATTCTACTGAAAAAGGGCAAGATTGATGAAGCAATACTCTGGTTTCGGGAGTCCCTTGAGCGTGTTCCTTTTGCGCCCGAGCGGGAGTATTTTGCTGGCGCGTTGGCTGTGGCGCTGCTTAAAAAGCGTAGGTTTCAAGGGGCAATTGATGCAGTGGGTGACGCCAATACTCCTTTTGCAAATGTCCTCAGGATTCATGCCCTAGGCGAGATGCAAAGAAAGACTGATGCATTGCATCGCTATCAGATGGTGACGCAAACATGTCCTGAACCTCTTGCAGTATTACGCGATGAATTAGCGGCACGGTTTCGCCTAGTACATTCTAAGCCACGTCAAACAAATCAGTGGATCTACGATCAGGAAGTTAGAGCTGCAATGCTGCAAGCGGCTTGAAGAAAGTCCCATTCGGGGGGATCTCAGCTTACACCTTCAAGGCAAACGACTCACGGTATTCCCGCTTGATGAATTTGTCCGCCTCTGGCGCGTTGGTGGCGTGGAGGGTGGCGGGGTCCCATTCGAGTTTCTTGCCGGTGCGGAAGGCGACGTTGCCGAGGTGGTTGGCTTCGGTGAGCCCGCCGGCGTATTGAAAGTTGCAGGTGGTGGGCTCGCCGGTTTTGCAGGCGTGGAGCCATTCCTGGTGGTGGCCGAGGGAGGCGGGGATGAACGGATCGGGGCGGACGAAGCCTTTGAATTGGGCCTCGGGCAGTAGGGCGTGCTTGCCGTAGTCGGAGAGCAGCATGCCCTTTTCGCCGACGAACAGGACGCCGCTGTCCCATTGGGGGATGCCGCCGTCTTTCCAGATGGCGGGCTTGTTGTTACCTTGGTACCAGGTGAGGCTGAGCGCGGGCAGATCGCCGCGCGGGCCGTATTCATATTTCACCTGCATGGACGCCGGCGCGATTTCGGCGTGGGGGGGAGGGCCGCTCGCTTCGATGGTGAGCGGGTGGTCGAGCTTGAGGGCCCAGAAGGGCAGGTCGATCCAATGGCTGCCGAGGTCGGACATGGTGCCGTTGCCGAAATCCCACCAGCGGTACCATTTCGGGCCTGGAAAATAGACATTGTTGAAGGGGCGCTCGGGCGCGGGGCCGAGCCAGAGGTTCCAATCCAGGCCTTCAGGAATAAGATCGGCGGTGGCGGGGCGTTCTTGAACGAAGACAATGTCCTGCGCGGCTTTCGCTTCTTCCTCGCTCTGGAGACCCCAAGCACGCCCAACCCAGACGTGGCATTCGCGCACGGGGCCGATGGCGTTGGACTGGATCAACTCGACAACGCGGCGGTAGTTGTCGCCTGCGTGAATTTGCGTGCCCATCTGCGTGGCCACCTTGGCTTTCGCGGCGGCTTCGCGGATGACGCGCGCTTCCCAGATGTTGTGCGTCAGCGGCTTCTCGCAGTAGACGTGCTTGCCCAGTTGCAGGGCCGGCAACGTCGCGAAGGCGTGGGTGTGCTCGCAGGTACTGACAACGACGGCGTCAAACTCCGCGGCGTGATCGTAGAGTTTGCGGAAATCGGCAAAAGTGCGCGCTTTGGGGTACTTTGCGGCGGCCTGATCGAGGTTCACTTTGTTTACATCGCACAACGCGACGATATTTTCTGAACTCACCGATTCCAGATTGCTGCCGCCGCGGCCGCCACACGCGATCACCGCAATATTCAGCTTTTCGTTCAAATTCTGGCCGCGCACGATGGCCGGCGCGCCCAGGACAGCGCCGGCGGCGGCCGTGGACGATTGCAGAAATGAGCGGCGAGACATCTGATGCTTCATTGGGACCTCCTTGCTCGTGTCGGACTTGTCGGACCTGTCAGACGAGTCAGACCTGTCGGGCTGCTCTGACCTCGGAAAGGACGAGTGGTGTAGCCCGTCAATCGTGGTCGCGCCGGGGGCGTGTGACTTTGGAGACGGGGAGTTCGAAGAGGCGGCGGACACGGTCGGCGAGTTCCTCGATCTTGAAGGGCTTCTTCAGGAAGTCGTCGAAGCCATAATAGGCCAGTTCGCGCACTTCATCGTCGTCGATGAAGCCAGAGATACCCAGGATGCGCGTGTTGCGTGTTTCGGGGCGGTTCTTGACGCGCTCGCAGACCATGCGTCCATCCATGTCGGAGAGGTGGATGTCGAGGATGACCAATTGCGGGTTGTGCTCGACGACCATGGCGCCCGCATCGAAGCCCGTGGATGCCGTAATGACCGCGAACTCGTTGGCCTGGGTCAAGACCGAGGGAATAATGTCGAGATAGAAGGGGTCGTCGTCGACGACCAGCACGCGGCGCTCGCCTTCCTCGAGGCGTTCGAGCGGAATGCCATGACTGATCATGAATTTCCGCAGGCTCTCGTCTGGAATGCGGCGGTCGCCCCCGGGCCCCAGGCGATAGCCGTCGATTTGGCCCAAATCAAACCAGCGCGAGACGGTGTCGGCCGACACCCCGCAAATCGACGCTACTTCACCAGTTGTAAAAACTCTGTTCTTCATGGCCGTGTGCTGTGGACTGGGTTCCCCATGGGGAGAGCCTAGCACGGCTTAACGGAGGTTTCAAGAGGACGCAGGGGGGTGCGGCGAATCCCGCCTAGTCGGTGGCCGGCGCGGGCGGGGCAGCGGACCGTTGGGCCATTTCGCGGTCCAGGAGGAAGAGGCCACTGGGCGCGTCTGCCACCATTTTCAGGGCCTGTACGGTTTTGTCCACGTTGGCCTCTTCCTCGACCTGCTCCGTGACGAACCATTCGAGAAAGGCGTGCGTGGCATGGTCGTTCAGTTTGAGGGAGAGCGACTGAAGTTTATTGATACATTCGCTGATGTGGCATTCGTGCTTATAGGCGTCTTGCAGGGCGGCGAGCGGGGAGGCCCAGTCGGTCTGGGGCGCGGCAATCGCCTTGTAGATCACTTGGCCGTTGCGATTGTTCACGTAGGTCACGAGCTTCCGAGCATGCACGAGTTCTTCTTCGGACTGCACGCGCATCCACTGGGCGAACCCGGGCAGGCTTGTGTGTTCAAAGTGGCTGGCCATCGAGGCGTAGAGGTAGGCCGAAAATAATTCCTCGTTGATCTGTCCATTCAGTGCATCCTGCATGTTCTGGCTCAACATAGGCGTATGGCTCCTTCCGCGATTGGGTTTGTATCCGCGGCGTATTATGGCGAAACCACGGGAAGTCGGACAAGCGGGGCCACTTGAAAGTCCGCGAAGGTGAAGGAAGTCGATTCCATTCAGGAACTACGACCCAGGATTTGGCGGGCGCTCAGGCGTGCCAGGCCGATCAGCCTGGAACTCATGCTGACGGAGCGGATGCCCGTATCGATCAGCCGCGGCAGGTACTGCGGTTGCCCGCCCATTTCGCCGCAGAGCGACAGCGGCTTGCCGGCCGCGCTGGCGGCTTGGCTGAGCCGTTCGAGCAAACTCCAGAACACAGGGTAGTCCGGCGAGTAGTCCTTGGCCACCAGGCTGTTGTTTCGGTCGACGGCGAAGAGGTATTGGATCAGGTCGTTAGAACCGATGCTGCCGAAGTCCGCGACCTCGAACATTTCTTCGGCCATCAGACAACAAGAGGGCACTTCGAACATCACCCCATGTTTGACCTCGCCGGCAGCGAGGTCGGATGTATGCTGGCGATAGAGTTCCCGCAGCACCAGAAACTGGCTCAAATCAGCGATCATCGGATAAATCACGTGAATGGGGCCCTGTTGCGAGGCCCGCGCGAGGGCACGTGCCTGCGTGATAAACAGGTCGGTCCGTCCCATCAGGAGGCGCGCGCCCCGAAAGCCCAGGCACGGGTTGTCCTCTTGCGGAAGGTCGATGAATTCGAGCGGCTTGTCGCCTCCCAAGTCGAGCAGGCGGATATAGACCGGCCGCCCAGCCATTGCCTCGACCACGGCGGCATACCGTTCGTACTGTTCTTCTTCCGTCAGCAGCCGCCCGGCCATGAAGCATTCATATTCGGTCCGGTAGAGGCCAATACCCTCCGCTTGCGCCTCGAGCGCCTCGTCGACGTCCGTGCTCAAGTTAATGTTAGCCATCACGGCGAGCCCTTCGACCGGCGCCACCGAACTGAGGTGTTGCACCGTCGCCCGGCGCGCCGCCGGATAGACCTGGAGCGTCGAGACGCCCGGCCGCAGCACCACCACGCCGTTGGTCCCATCGAGGAGCACCGGTTCGCCGTGCGGCAGCACACGGCGCACGTCGGCGATGCCGGTGACGGCCGGAATGCCCATGGCCCGGGCCAGGATGGCGGCATGCGATGCCGGCCCGCCGCGCTCAGTGATGAACCCGGCGGTCCGAAGGGGATCCAAGCTCACTGTCTGGGTGGGCGTCAGTTCCTCCGCCACGATGATGTAGCGGTTGTTTCCCTGGGCCACCATGTTGGACACGAGCGTTTCCTGCGGTTCCGAACCATGCAGAATGTCCAGCAACCGGCGCCGCACCTCACCAATATCGGACGCGCGCTCCTTGAGATAGTCGCTGTCCACGTCATGCAACAATGACTCATAACGGTCCAGGACCCTAACCAGCGCAGCCTCGGCATTGACGCGTTCCGTGCGGATGACGGTGGCAATCTCCTCCAGCAGCACCGGGTCCTGCGCCATCATTTGCTGGGCCACGAAGATGTTGCTCTGGGCCTTGCCAATCCGCTCGGAGACCCGGCTGACGATCAGCGCCAACTGCGCGCTGGCCGTGCGGACCGCCTCGTGCACGCGCGCCAGTTCCTCCTCGGCGCGGCCTTTCGGAATGCGATAGTAGGTGACGGCTTTGGGGTCTGCCGCTTCAAGAAGGACAACATGCGCCAGCGCGACCCCCTCGCTGAGGGGGTATCCCTGGAGACGCACTTCAGCATTGGGCCGGATTTTGGCGGAAACAGACACCTGCAACTCCCGGAAGAACGGGTCCGCATTTCAAAAAGAGTGAGAACAAAGAAAGAAAAACGGCCTGAGACCGAAAAGACCACGCACAGAAAGCAATATTAGCATATTATGCGCACCTTTTTGAAATCACTGGCCGGCTTTCAGCATCGGGGCGCTGCTGAGCGCTGAAGGTCAAATAAAGCCTGCCCGCAGTTTGTTATACTCCCCAGACGGTGAGCAGGCCGGACGGCCGCGGCGCGTTTCGGCGCTCCGAGGAAAGTCCGGGCTCCACAGGGCACGGTGCTTCGTAACGCGAAGGCGGGGCGACCCGACGGAAAGTGGCACAGAAAAAACACCGCCCAAGCCCCGGTCTTGATACCGGCGGCCGGCAAGGGTGAAAAGGTGCGGTAAGAGCGCACCAGCGCCGTGGTGACACGGCGGCTTGTTAAACCCCACCCGGAGCAATTCCAAATAGGGGAGCAATGGCGTGGCCCGCGCCGCTCCCGGGTCGGAAGCTTGAGGTGCGCGGTGACGCGCGCCCCAGAGGAATGGCCGTCTCGGTCCTTGGCGGTTCGCCGCAGCGGACTAGACAGAACCCGGCTTACAGGCCTGCTCGCCTGTCTCGTTGCGATGAGAGGTATGGGAAGAAGGGGAGTGAGGGGAGGGGAGAGGCGCCCCAATATCTCAAGCTGGAAATGAGCGACACAGCCTAGAGCGTCCCGCGAGATGCGCGAAGATGACCGTCTTGACGCAATCCCCTGGCAGGTATAGGATGGGTTGTTCGCGGTGGGAACGTGGGGCATGGGGAAGTCGGATGAAGCATGCCGATCTTCGCGTAGCGGAATGCCATGCTTTCCAGGCGCTGGGGCAGCGCATCTTGCTCAACGTCGAAACGTCGCTTTTCTACGCGGTGAATAACGTCAGCCTTGACCTGGTGGGGTATTGTTCCAGGTTGGGAATGCACAAGGGGATGTCTCTTGCCCGCCGCCGCTATCGCCGGGAGGATGTGGAGGAGGCGGCGAGTTACTTGGCGAGCGAAGGTTTCTTCACCACGGCCCCGCCGCCGAAGCCCGCACCGGAGCACCGTAGCTACCCGCTGCGCACGCTCGAATTGTGTGTGACGCATGGCTGCAACCTGGCGTGCCGCTATTGCTACGGACGCACGCCCCTGCCAGCCAATGATGCGTCCTGTTTCCTGTATGGCGCGTCCACGGCGCCCATGTCCGAGGAGACGGCCTTCCGGGGAATTGATTATCTATTCGCCAACAGCGGGCGCTTGCGCAAGGTCCACGTGACTTACTTCGGCGGGGAACCACTGCTGAATTTCCCTCTTATCAAAGCGGTCACGCGGTATTGCCGCGCGCGGGAGAAACAACACGGCAAGGAGGCCGAACTTAGTGTTGTGACGAATGGGGTGTTGCTGGATGAGGAGCGCGTCCACTTCTTCAATCAACACCGGGTCAGCGTGCAGGTGAGCATGGATGGTCCGAAAGGCATCCACGACGCCAACCGGAGTTTCCGGGACGGCAGCGGCAGCTACGACGTGATGCTGCCGGGGGTGAAACAGTTACTCAAAAACCGCAATGGCCGCGTACCGGTGCGGGCGACGGCGGCGCATGGCGCGCTCGAGCTCCGGGCAGTGCTGGAACACCTGCTGGGGCTTGGGTTTCGTTCGGTCCATATCGAGCCGGCCCTCGGGGGCGATGGGAAATCGGCCTTCAATGAGCAGGACCTGGATCAGATGTTGGCTCAGGAAGAGGAGGTGGCCGCACTGATCGTTGACCGTATCCAACAGGGCGAATTCCTCGACTACCATTCGCTGGTCCGGCATGTCCGTGCGACAAGGCTGGTGCGCGACCGGCGCTATTTTTTCTGCGGCGCGGGGCGTGGGCTGCTTTGCTTGTCGAACGAGGGTAAGTTTTATCCGTGTCATCGCTTTGCAGGCATCGAGGAATACTGCCTCGGCGATTTGGACGAGGGTATTGATGAGAGCAAGCGTGCGCCGTTTCGCACCTTGCACGTTGGGCGCCGGCCCGGGTGCCGCACCTGCTGGGCGCGCTACTTCTGTGGTGGCGGTTGCTGGAAGCATGCCCATGATGCCCATGGAGGGCTTGAACAGCCCGATGAACAGTTTTCGTGCCGGATCGTTCGGCGGCAGACGGAACTGGCCATGGCGATCAATGCCGCCCTTGGCGTAACCGATCAAGAGATTGTGAGCGGCCGCTATGAAGCGGCGTCAGCGCAGCAGTCTAGTAGCTGATCACCAGGATGGGGGAGATCCAATGAGACGGCGGAACTTTCTGAGACGTTGCGGCGAAGTCTTCCTTTTTTTGATCTTGCCTCGCCACACCGTGGCGGATGGGCCGCCCCTGCGGCGGGTGAACGTGCTGGCGGCCCAAATTTCGCGGCCAGGGGCCAAGCAGGATTGCGAAATTGATGTTCCACAGGAGGAGGTGTGTGTCTGCGAGGGGGACACCTGTGCCAATGATTTCTCCTGCGCCACGGACCTTTCCGGTGCGTGCGCTTCGCGGGACACTTGCACGACCGACGGCTCTGGGACGTGCGACAACGACTACTGTGAGCGCGATCACTACACACTCACATGTCCTCCGGAAGATGAACCCCAAGTCTGTCAAGAAGATTGGTGTGTCACCGATGCGTGCGTGAGTGATCTCTCGCTCAGTTGCACCAATGATACCTGCTTGTCCGACCGTTCAGGCGAGTGCACGAACGACATCTGCCGGAGCGACGCCTCCGGCGGCTGCACGAATGACTCGTGCCGCACCGACTCTTCCGGCGCGTGCAGCGGCGACACCTGCGTCGGGGACTCCTCTGGCTACTGTGAATCCGACGCCTGTGTCGCCGACAGTTCGGGGGGGTGTTGGGGTGACGAATGCGTTTCGGACTCTTCCGGAGAGTGCCGGAGCGACTTTTGTATTTCAGACTCGTCCGGCGGCTGCACGAACGACAACTGCGTTTCGGACAAGTCCGGCGCCTGCGAGACCGATCTCTGCGTTTCAGATACGTCTGGCGCCTGCGGTGAGGACGAGTGCCGTTCGGATTCTTCGAAGGCCTGTCTGGAAGACGCCTGCCGTTCCGATTCCTCGGGGTACTGCGAGGCGGACGTGTGCGTTTCGGACAGTTCGGGGCTCTGCTATGGCGATGCCTGTGTGGCCGATAGTTCCGCGGACTGCCCGACGGACCGGTGTGTCGCCGATTCCTCGGGGCCGTGCAACATTGACCTGTGCCGCGCGGACACGTCGGCAGACTGCGCCTTGCGCGACACCTGCGATCTGGATGCTTCTGGCGTTTGTGAATGGGACAGCTGTGTTGAGGACGCCTCGGGGAACTGCGGCACGGATATCTGCCGCGTGGACCGTGACCTCGGCTGTGAGACGCGCGACGTTTGCAGCGTGGATTTGGAAGATACGACCGAGACGCCGGGAGCGGCCGAGGTCCGGCTGGGCAAACTTCAGAAAGCACTTCACGCACTTTACCGCGATCTCGCGTGAACAAGAGGGGGTTCGCGTCATGCCAAATTCTAAGAGAGTGCTAATCGCATTGGCGGCCTGCTGGTGTCAGGCGTGTTGCAAGCCACCCGTACCCGAGGATTCCTGCGGCGAATGGCAGTTGGTCACCACGCCGGAGGAAGCAGCCGGGCTGATTATCTCAGGCATAGGAACTGACGCCAGCGGCGCCGTCTGGCTGGCAGGTATGGAATCAGTCACTAACGAAAGCGATATGTGGAGCCAGGGCAGCATACTTCGCGGGAACGGGACCCAATGGTTTAAGGTGGAAACACCAGACCTTGGCACCGACTGGGCCCTGAATGATTTGGCGGTGGGGGAGGAGGGGGTGTGGTTTAGCGGCACACACTTTGGCGGCTTCACGGGCGCAATCGATATCGACATTGAAGAGGAGAAGTGGTCACAGGTGGAGTCCGTTGACCTAAGCGACCTCGGAGAACTGGAAGACAAGATCAATCTTGAGGCACATTATCAGGGGCCATCACGGGAAGAACTGCTGGCCCGGTCCAGCGAGATGAAGCAGGGGGCCGCAGCTTCCGCGGCCGTGGCCATGTTTGCCGCTGGCTCGGCGGCGCCAGTCGTGGCGGCCAACGCCATCTACGAACCTTTGTTAAGGGTAGCCGGCTTTGGTGCGGACAGCGCCTGGTTTGCAACGGAGAGCACGATCCTGCGCTACGACGGCGGAACATGGGCCACGCACACACCGCCAGGCATCGGGATGATCAGAGATATTGCCTTCGTTTCGGAGGAGGAGGGCTGGGCGGCGGGACTGGGCACGACGGGGAAGGCCACAGTCAATCAGGGCGCCATGGCGCACTTGGCCGAGGGCGTGTGGAGCGAGGCGGTTCTGCCGACGTTTACTGAGCCTTGGGAACTGATGGGCCTCAGTTTTCTTTCCTCAACCCAAGGCTGGGCCTGCGGCGTCACCAAGAACCCGGACACGGCCATGCACAGTGGTATTATTCTTCAATATGGTGGTGAATGGTTGGCGGCGGATGTTCCGTCGGTGAGTTCCGATTGGTACCTCGAGGACATTTGCTTTTCCGATCCGGACCGGGGCTGGGCCATCGGGAGGGACAACGAGCACAGACAGGGCGTTTTACTCTGCTACCTGAATGGCATCTGGGAGCATGTCTCCTTGTCGGAGATTGCGAGCACGGATTGGAGCCTCTCGGCCATGGATTGCGCGGGCGCCGAAAGGGGCTGGCTGACCGGGTACGACAACGAACACGGACGTGTGCTTCTGTTCCGCTACGCACCATAGAAGGAGCAAGATAAAAATCGAATAGCGAGGTCAAGCTTCGATTATTACGAGGCGAATGGTTTTATCCGGCTCAAGAACAAGGGGGCCTGCCCGAACTTCCACCTTCGCCATCTGGCTGTTCCAGGGACCCGCTGCCTGCCTGTGCGTCCTCCCCTTCCTCAATACGCTGAATCAGCACCTTGTCCACGCGGCGTTCATCCATGTCCACGACTTCAAAGCGCAGCGGCCCCACGGCGAAATGGTCGCCCGTGTCGGGGATTCGCCCGAGTTGTGTCATTACAAACCCGCCGAGTGTTTCGTAGCCGCCTTGGACATCCACCGGCAACAAGGGGGCCGGAAACATGCTGCGAACGTCCTCAATCGGCACGCTCCCATTCACCAGCCATGACCCGTCCTGGCGTTGCACGACGGCGGGTCCCTCGGTCTCGTCAAACTCCGGCAAGCTGCCCACAATTGTCTCGAACAAGTCGTTCAGCGTCACCAGCCCCTGCACGCCGCCGTACTCATCGTGGACAATGGCCACGTGCACGCCGCTCAACTTGAATTGCCGCAGCAGGTTCAGGGCGCGCGTCGTGTCGAGGACGAACAACGGCTCGACGAGCAACGGGGTGAAATCCACCTCTTTCTCCATCGGCACGCGGAACAACTCTCGCAGATGCACGATCCCCACGATATTGTCGATGCCTCCATCGCACACGGGATAACGCGAGTAGCGGTTTTCCCGGATGGTGCTCGCGATTTTGTCGTGCGATTCTATCCGCTCGAAATACACAATATCGCGCCGGGGCGTCATCAACACGCTCACCCGCCGGTCGTCCACGAGCATGTCCTGTTCTTCCTTCTTCAACACGCCCAGATTGGTTCCCTGCCGGATCAACGCACGGATGTCGTCTTCGGTAACGGCCTCGGCCTTCGGCTTCAAGGGCAGGAGCCGAAACAGCATTTCCGTCGAGCTGCTCAGCAGCCAGACGGCCGGCGCGGCAATCCTGGAGATGGCCCGCATCGGCCCTGCCACCAGGCACGCAATGCGTTCCGGGTCGTGCAAGGCAATGCGCTTGGGCACCAATTCCCCAATCATGAGTGAAAGGTACGTGATGCCTAGCACCACAATGGCCAGTGCGACGCCTTCCGCATACTCCGCCGGCAGCCCTTTTGTGCTCAACCAGGCCGCGAGTGCGCCGGCGAACCGCGCGCCCCCAAATACCCCGGCCACTGTCCCCACCAGTGTTATCCCCACCTGTACCGTCGAGAGGAACCGGTTTTGGTCTTGAATCAGGTGCAACGCCTGTCCGGCGCCCACACTCCCCATCAGGTGTTTTTGCTCCAGCCGGGATTTCCGCGCCGACACCAGTGCGATTTCGGACAGCGCAAAGACGCCGTTCGCCAGGAAGAGCAAAAGTAGCACGAACAACTCAAATGAAATCATCAAGACTCCTCGGCGTCGTCTTCATCCACGCTGAAAAGGCACCATAGCAAATAGGCAATGCGCTTGCCAGTTGCCTTGGTGCTGGCCAGCGGCGCGCTCGGCGGGCGCGCCACTACTATGTTATCCTGACTTCGCCAAAAAATTGGAACCACCCGTGTCGACTAAGACCGCACAATCATGGTCATCGCGATGGCCCCTCATATTCCTTTTCATACTCGTCCTGGCCTGGTTTTATCTGCGTGATCCGAGCCAGAGCGCATATTTCTTCCCTTGTTTCTTCCACCATCTGACAGGGCTCTATTGTCCCGGCTGTGGAGGCCAGCGCGCTTTGCACGCGCTCTTACATGGCCAGGTGGCCTCCGCCCTGGATTATAACGTCCTGGCCGTTCCCCTTCTGGTGGGCCTGGTCCCCCTTGGCGTAATCAATTGGGTGCGCCCCCAGATGCTGCAATCGATGGAACGGTACGTCACCCTTCCAGGCATTGCCCTGCTCGCTGCACTGGCGCTCGCCTTCGGCGTCCTCCGCAACCTCTCCATTCCTCTTGGATATTGGCTTGCACCATGAAGGGGCGCCGCGTGCGTGTGTCCGGCACGGAGACGGGAAGCCAGGGGAAGGGATCATGCGCCCCCGCTTGGTACAAATTCGAGTATGTGTCGCGCGTTTTCTTGGATTTGCGCCGGCGTGAAGCGCACCATCCGGTATTCTCCCCGAATGAACATCTCGGCTTGGTCCGCGTAGTGCGGGCTCATGAAATTGCCCGAATTCCCCGTGGGCAGAATCGCCAGACTGTGCGCAATATCATTAAAGTCAATTAGCCGCCGCGTGCTCGGTCCCGCCACCACGCTGAAATTACAGTGGCCTTTGCTATAGAGCATGTTATTGACAATTTCCGCGCCACCCGCCGCGGGGAATGGTCCGATGTTCAGCGCGCGGCCCACGAGCGCGCCCAGCACTGGCGCATAGCCGAACGGATGCTTGTACTCCATCGTGTGCAGGGCCCCCCAGCGCCACGCGCTTGCCTCCGCGCCGCAATGATTGGCCATGAACTCTGCTGTCCGGCGCAGCGCGGCCACCGCAATGTCTTCCGCCGTCTCTCGCGCTTCCGTGCTTACGTTGTCCCACACCGGCAAGGTGGCATCGGTCACCA
>JACPGD010000073.1 GCA_016182645.1 Candidatus Hydrogenedentota bacterium
ATCAGCGTGCGCGCTTCGTGCTGCACGTGTTCAACGAGCGAGAAATCCGGTACAAACAAGAGCTTGAGGGCGATGGTCGATGCCAGCCCCACCAAGGCCACGTACAAGGTGTGGTGATGAAAGATGGCCACACCCAGCAGCGTCAGTGCGAAGAGGAAGAACTCCGCGCGAATGCTCGGCACCATGGGCTCGCCCGCCGCGGAGGCGCTGCCAATATAGACCGCGCAGAAGATGCACCCGATGGCGAACACCCCGAGAATGGCCAGAATACTCTTACTGATGTACATGGGAGTCCCTTGATTTGTGCTGGCGCTGCATTCTTGTTGCTCGCACTGGCGCGAAGCACAGCTTCCAGCCCAAGTGCGTTGCCAAGTATAACTTGACAACGAGTTAACTTGGCAACGAGCGAGGAGGCGAGGACTCAAGGAATTGCGGGACGCAACCCAGAACTCACAACCCAGAACCACCTAGTTTCTGCGCTGGAGCAGGCTCTCGAATTGACGGATGCGGGTATCGAAGAAGCTAAACAACTTCTGGTGCAATGCTGGATTGGCCGCGGCGATGAGCGACTGGTGATTGCCCTGGGAACTATCGAGCAGCATGACTTCATCAAACTTTTCGCCGTAGGCGTTGGTGACCACGCAGCCGGCCTCTTCGGCAATGAGCGTGACCACGCAGCCGGCCTCTTCGGCAATGAGCAGAGCGGCGGCAAAGTCATACGGCGCAATACCCAGGATGACGCCGCGGCCCGCATTGATGAAGTAATCCCGGACGTGCGTGGGAATGTCGCGCATGAAACGGCTGGCGAAGTCGACGCAGGCGTCCAATTGCCCCGTCAGCAGGCGCGTGATGCTGAAGGAACTGCTATTGCAGGAGAAGAAGCCGCCCTTCAGACTGGACAGATCGATGAGCCGGGCGGCCGTGGGGAAGATGAGCTCAGCCGGCCGTGCCGGCACAGTCATCGACCATGTCAGCCGCTCCAGATTCGTGTTCTGCGACAAGCGCGGCCGCTTGATGCTGCCGTGTTCATAGATGCGCACGCCGCCGCCCCGCTCCGCATAGAAGGTCCGATCCCCCATAAGCTCCATCACGCAGCCAGTCTCAAGATCGGCAATCTTCGGGCGTTCAATGACTTGCGTGCTGCCAATCGCCACGACGCAGCCTTCGAATGCGCTCTTGGCCGCGCGTGTGCCATCGATGGGATCCACAATCAGCAGGTGCTTGGGCTGGACGTTTGAGAAGGTGGAGTAACCGGATTCCTCGCTATAGTACGCAATCGGCGCGCGTGCATTGCGGAGGAACGTCAACAGCGCTTTTTCCGCCAAGCGATCCAGTTCGAAGGTGGTGTCGCCGCTCACCGCCGTGCTGACAATCTCCGCGCCACGCAAGGACTTGGCCACGGGCGCCACCGCTTCCTTGATGGCCCCGGCCAGCTCGAACATGAACTCGCGCGACAAAAACTTGCCGCGATTGAGCTTGGGCAAAGGCTGTTTCGACGGGACGGCCGCCTTCTGCACCGCAGCACTGACCGGCGCGGGGCGCGCGGCAGGCTTCGGTGGCGCGACCTTTACTGGGGGCTGGGGCGCCGGCGCGACTTTGGGCACGGGAGATTTCGCCGCCGGCTTCGCGGCTGCGCCAGCTGTACCACTGGCGCGCACTGTGCTCTTCCCGGCTGGCTTGGCCGCGGATTTGGCGGCGATGGCCGGCTTCTTTGCGGTTAAAGCCTTACCCTTGGAAGGCTTAGCAGCTTTTGGGGCCGGCTTTCGGATCGTCTTGGTATGCGTGGAAGACACTTTCTTTGTCGCCGTCCTGTTTGCGCTCTTCGCGGGAGCGCTCTTCTTTTTCTCGATCCGCTTCCCTGCCTTGGCCACCGCCGACTTAGACCCGGAAGTGCGGCTTCTGGTTGCTGTTGCGGATCGTTTCGCCGTGGTTTGTTTCTTGCTCGTTCTAGACTGTGCTTTGGCCATGGCTAACGCGTTACACTCCCTACGCCGTCCCCCGCCCCTGGCATAGCTGGTCTTCCCAAAGAGAGGCTGGTAAGTGATTTAGCAACAGTGCATTTCCCACCGCCGCCCAGTACTTCAGCGACTTTGCGGCAACTCCGGTGAGGAGCACTTTCAAAACACCTTTGAATAGTGGAAGACTCCCTCTGTTCGGAGCTAAGCACTTATAAATAATGACCTTAACCTTGCACTCCGTGTCATGACTTGTCTGGCTGCCGCTTGGCCGGCACTCTTGCGAGAATAACTGGTTATCCCTTCAAGGCTTGGCCGATTTTAGCAGTTTCTTGAGCGGATGTCTATAGCCTTTTTTGAAGGTTTTTGTTCTTGGAAGCCGGACGCATTTTTGCCCCCAGAGGAGCAACGGTGCTATAAAGGGTCAATGCCTGCCGCAGGAACGCCTGCAACCGAGTTTATGCCCATGCCGAAACCCCTCATTCTGGTCACCAATGACGATGGAATCCGTGCGCCCGGCCTTGAATTGCTCGCCAAGGCGCTGGAATCGATTGGGGAAGTGCGTGTTTTTGCCCCGGAGAGCCAGCAGAGCGCGGTGGGGCACGGCGTTTCACTTCATAAGCCCTTGCGTGTCACTGAGATAAGCAAGAATTGGTTCATGGTGGATGGCACCCCGACCGATTGCGTCATGCTGGCCGTCCGCGCGCTCCTTGGGCAGCGGCCCGACTTGGTGGTCTCGGGCGTGAACCCGGGCGCGAACCTCGGCGACGACGTCACCTATTCGGGCACCGTCGCCGGCGCCTACGAGGGCATGCTGCTCGGTATTCCGTCGATTGCCGTTTCCGACGTCAGTTATGCACCGCAACGCCTGGACACCGCGGCGGCCGTGGCGGTACGCGTGGGGGAATACGTGCTGGAGCGGGGGCTTCCGGAAGATACCATGCTTAACCTGAACGTCCCGGATGTCGCCTATACGGAATTGAAAGGCATCGCCGTCACCCGGATGGGGCGCAGAAACTACCAAGACGAGATCATTACGCGCCAAGATCCGCGGGGCCGCTTATACTACTGGATTGGCGGCGCGGAGCCGACGCACGAAGTGGAGGAGGGGACAGATTTTGAGGCCATTGAGAAGAACATGGTCAGCGTCACCCCGCTCCACCGTGACTTAACACACCACGCGGTCCTTCACAGATTCTATGAGACGCGGATTGAGTTGTAGGGGATAAGAGGATAGGTTCAAGGTTCAAGGTTCGAGGGAGGAGAGGGAGGAGGGGCGAAGGAGTCCGAGAGATGCAAGGCCGTCCTTCTTGACCCTTCAGGTCTTTTCGTCCTTTTGCTCGATAGTCCCCTCTCCCCGCGGAGCTCCCGCCTTACCCCTCGGCCTTTGAACTTCGAACTTCAACTCTCAACCGCCCAAACCGACGTTTTCGAGGGCGTAGCGGGCGGCGCCGAGGGCGCCGGCGAATTCGCCGAGTTGGGCGGGAATGAGGCGCACCGTCTGGCCGCCGGGGCGCCACTCGACTTCCGCCAGGTATTGGCGCAAGGGTTCGAACAAGGCATCACCGGATTGTGCGATGCCGCCGCCCAGAATGATGGCTTCCGGGTCCATCACATTGATGAGGGAGCCCAGCGCGCACGCAAGCGAGTAGACGGCGTGCAGCCACATCTCCGTCGCCACGAGGTTGCCTTCCAGGTGGGCCTGGATCAGTTCGCGGGTGGTACGAAAGCGGCCGCCCGTGCGTTGGCGGATGCTGCATTCGCCGATGAGGTCTTCCAGACTGCCGGGCATGCCGGTCACATCGGGCAGGCCACGCGGATTGAGAGTGATATGTCCCACGTGTCCCGCACGGCCGATTTGGCCGCGGAGCAATTGCCCTTCGCAGAGGATGGCGCCGCCCACGCCGGTGCCCAGGGTGAGCAGGATCGCATTGCGGAGGCCGCGGCCGGCGCCGCGCCAGCATTCACCGAGCAAGGCCGCGTGCGCGTCGTTTAACACGAGTACGGGGTTGTCCCGCTCGAGGAGGCGCGTCCAGTCCAGACCTTCGAGACCTTCGAGGCGGCCAGGCATGTGGGCGATGCTGCGGTGGTCGGCGGAAGCCAGGCCCGGCGCCGCCACGCCGACCCAGGCGGCGCGCGCGTTCATGCGCTGCTCGACGCTTTCGAGCAACTCGCACACCTTTTCCGCCCAGGGCGGATTTTGACACGGGCTGGACGCGAGACCCCCATCGAGCGTGGCAAAATGCGCCTGATGCAATACCGTGCCCCGCTGGTCCACGGCCACGCATTTCAGGATCGTACCGCCCAGATCGAAGCCGATGCCGTAATTGTTCTGGTCGTCGGTCACGTGGTGGCTGCCTGCATCTCCGCCCATTCGCGCTGGCCGATCTCCTTGATCTTGGAGTCGGGCCACTTTTCGAGATACGAGTAGTTGGGATGATGGTGGACCTTGTAGGGATCGTTGCGCGCGGCGTTATAACAGCAGATGAGCGACCACCGTGAATAGTCGCTGGCGTTCATGTCGGATCGGTGCAGGAGGTTGCCGTGGAAGAAAAGGCCGGCACCGGGGGCCATCTCGCAATAGACCAGTTCCATCCGCTCGAGGGCCTTCTCGACCCGCTCCGGATCGGCGGAAGTCTGGCCGCCCTCGAGCGTGACATGGTCGACGCGGCCCATGAGGTGGCTCCCGCGGATGACCTGGAGACAGCCGTTTTCCTTTGTCGCGCGGTCGACGGCAATCAGGCAACTCGCCATGTAGGGGAAGAGGCAGCCGTTGTTGTACCAGTAGCCATAGTCCTGGTGCCATTCCCACGCGCCGCCGACGCGCGGCTCCTTGAGCATCATCTTGTGGTGATAATGGTAGACCTCGCCACCCAGCAGTTGCTCCATCCGGTCCACAATGCGCGGCGAACGGACGATGGCGCTGTACATGTCGTCGTAGAGTTCGTTCCGCAGGGTCAGGCGCGTGTAGTTGCCCCGCGCATCCTTCCGGGCCGTCGCCCCCTTCTGAATGCCCTGGTCGGCCTTGGCGATCTTGAGCAGTAGGTCGGTCTCTTCCTTGTCCAGGAGGTTTTCGACCAGGACGTAGCCGTCACGCTCGAATTGGGCCAGTTGTTCCTTCGTCAACGGGGGATGGGTCATGTGCAGCTCCTTGATGTACCACGCCTCATGGGATGCGGGACAATCTTAGATCACGCAAGGTCCCGGCGCAATATGCGGAGAGAGGAGGAAGGAAGAATTAAGAATTAGGAATGAGGAAGGGGGAAGGAGGAGGGAGGAGGGAGGAGGGAGGAGACCCGGTAAACTATCAGGATTACACCTGCACTATGTCGGAAGAATGCCGCTGCTTGTGGCTCTTGCCTTGAGCTGCCTGGGGCTTGGCTGGGGATTACTGGCCGCCGGGGCCGCGAAGCAGGCGAACCATGCCTGTGGTCAGAAGGAGTGCCGTGGTTGCGAGGGACACGGCGAGCCCGGCCCAGAAGGGAGTGGGGAAGTAGGTGAACGCGACCAGGTGCGCGCCGGCGGGGACGGCGGCGCCGCGGAAGACGCCGTTCACACGGAGCATCGTTTTGCGCGTGTCGTCGACGGTTACGCGCCAGCCCGGGGCGTAGGTGTCGGCCAGCACGACGATGCCGGGCTGCGGCGCGTCTACCTGAATGAGGACGCGTTCGGGGCGTGATTCGAGGATGCGCGCCGCGCCGGCGCCGAGCGGCGCTGTGGCAGGTTCCGCGGGCGCCGGTGTTTCCGGAATCGGCGCCGCGGCTGGTTGGACTTCCGGCGTGGCTGGCAGGAGGGCACTCAATTCACTTGAGATTGAGGGCCCTGCCTGGACGAGACAGGCGGCGCGTGCATCGAAACCGCCGCCGGTCAAGCGCTCGATGGCCGGGGCCACTTCGTCGACAGGCTGCCACTGGGGCACCCAGGCGGCGCGCGGCAGGGCCGATTCGTTGCGGTAGAGGCGCAGCCCTTCGCGGCCGCGGGCAAACTGGAGCTGGACGCCTTCGCGTTCGAGACGCACGACGTCGAAGGCGCGCCGTTCCGAGACGAGTAACACGCGAACGGCCATGTAGTTCAACAAGGAAGGATGCATGGCCGCATCTTCTCCCTCGACGTGCTCGCGCGTCAGGGGGGCGATGTTCGACCACCACGCTTGCTGGTCGGGGTCGAGGGCCGTCGCACTGCCTCCAGCGAGCATGAGCCGCGCCATCATGCCCACATTTTCCGGCAGCCCAAGGGGGGTTGGTCCACCAATTTGGAAGAGCCGTTCCTGGAGGGCCTGCTCCTCCGCCCAGCGCAGGGTTGCCGCGGTCTCAGCATTCATTACGGGCCCTTCGATGAAGGGGTGCCGGGCATAGCAGACACTGGCGAGCGCACAATCAACAAAGAGAAAGGCGGTGACGGCCCAGCCGCAGAGGAGGGCGAGCCAGCGCGCGCGAACGAGCAGGAATGGGAGCAGGAGCACCACGTTCATGAAGACGAGCGCGCGCACGTAGGCGACGCCGGTGTAGAAGATGGCGCCGGCGATCAGGAGCAGGAGCAGCACGGGAATCCAGACGAAGGGGGAACGGGGGTCGCGTGTGACGGTGAACAAGCGATCGGCGCCGAGCCCCGCCAAGACGGCGAAGGAAAACGCGGCCGGAAACAGCCACGCCTCGCGCGGCAGACCGGGCAGGGCATTCATCGGGGCCACCGCCAGTGCCGCCGCCAGCACGCCCGCGGCGGTGAAGTAGATGGTCTCGCGGCGCGCGGTGCGATGGAACAACGCGGCCGGCAGGAGGAGCAGTGTGCCGATCCCCATGTAACCGGGCCGGGGCAGGAGACCCGCGGTCGCGGTGAGGAGGTTTCCGAGCAAGGCATCGAGTGTGGCTGGCGCATGTCCCGCCAGTTCGAGATGAAACAACGCCTTGCCCGGCGCCGCCCGGCCGGCCGCCCAGAGGAGTGCAGGCAACCATTGGACGCAGGAAATGCCCGCCATCATTAGTAGCAGCAGGACAAGCGCACCCAGGCAGCGCCCGTGCCAGCGGCGCACTGGCGCGGTCGCGGGCGAAAGCAGCAAGGTCAGTGTGGCGTAGGGCACGAAGAGCAGGAGCAGGGTGAGCGACAGCGCATAGCCGCCTGACAACCACGCCCCGGCGCCGGCGATTGCGCCGAGCACCAGCAGCAAGTGCCGCCGCGCGCGTGCGTACTCGCGCAGCGCCCAGAACAAGAGTGGATACCACACCAGCGGCGCCGCCAGCTCGGGCCGGCTGGCCACAGCGGCGGCGGCGCCGCCGAAGGCATAGACAATCCCACCGAAGCACGCGGCGAGATAGCGCAACTCGAGACTGCGCAAGAACAGGGCAAAGAATGCGCCCATGAGGAAGAGGCACAGAAAAGAGATTAGGGCCAGGGCGCGTTCGGTGCTGAGGAAGAGCAGGGGCAGGTGCAGCGGTTGAAACAGCCCCGTTGCCGGGTCGGCTTGAAAGGGGACGCCGCAAAATTGATAAGGGTTCCACAGGGCGAGTTGCCCTTCGCGCAAGCGTGCAGCGCCATACTCGAGGTTTGGGTAAGTGCGCTCGTAGAGTGCGGTGTTTTCCGTTGCGCGCGCCGCCGTGCCGGCCTGCGGCCCTTCCATCCGCAGCCAAAACACGGGCGCCAAGATGATGAACACCACGGCCATCAGAAATAGTGGCGCCACGGCGTATCTGGAATGTTCCGCGAGAACCAACGTTTTGCCCCGTGCCGACCCTTGAATGTACCCAGACCCGCTTGCGAAGCGCCCCACTCCGAGCCCCTGTGGCTGTTCCGGGCCTGCGCATCGTATCACAACGTCCCGGTACGCTACCCATAGATTAATCGCTTCGACGCCTTCAGTGGTTCCCGTGATATCATGGGGCGCGCGTTGGCCCGAGGAACTGTACGGATAGTTCTCTATTGTCTTCGGGGCGGGCTTTTGGCAGAATGGAAGCACAAAAGGCAAGGCCTGTATAGCCATCCCCCCATGGCCTTGCGGGCGAGGCGTGGCGTGGCGTGGCGGGTTTTGCCGGCACCTGAAGGAATACTGCCGCCATGATTCAAATCGAAGCGGAAAAGAAGGTTCATTTTTGCGATGGGATGACCCGGCGCGATTTCCTGCATGCGGGGTCGTTGGGGCTGATGGGACTGACGCTGCCGGGCTTTATGCAGTTGCAGGCCCAGGGCGCCGTCATTGGGAAGGAGGACAAGAATTGCATCTTCCTGTTCCTTGTTGGCGGGCCGAGCCAGTTGGACACGTTCGACATGAAGCCGGACGCGCCGCTCGAGATCCGTGGGCCCTACAAGCCGATCAACACGAATGCGCCGGACATCCAGATTTCCGAAATCTTCCCCAATGTCGCGAAGCACGCGGACAAGTTCTCAATCATCCGCAGCATGTATCACAAGGCCGCGGGCGTGCATGACACCGGCCACCAGATGATGCAGACGGGGCGGCTCTTTCTGAACGCGCTCGAGCAGCCGCACGCCGGGTGTGTGCTGGGCTATTTGCGCGGATCGAAGAATGACATGCCGCCGCACGTGCTTCTGCCGCGGCCCATCGGTCCAACGGGCGGGAACATGCCGCACGGGCAGAGCGCGGGCTTCCTCGGCAAGGCCCACGATCCGTTTATCCTGAACGCGGACCCGAGTGCGCCGGATTTCAAGGTGCCGGATCTGCTGCCGCCGGACTACATCTCCGCGGTGCGGATTGACCGGCGCCAGAAGTTGCGGGACATGGTGGACGCGTCCGTCGCGCAGTTGGAGAAGGACCCGGATGCGCGGTTGCTCGACGAGAGCTTCCACAAGGCTTACACGCTGATGTCGTCTCAGAATGCGCGCGAAGCCTTCGACATTACGCAAGAGCCGGACAGTGTGCGCGACCGCTTTGGGCGCAATAAGTTTGGGCAGGGCTGTCTGCTGGCGCGGCGCATGATCGAGCGCGGTGTCAGGTTTGTGACCGTTAATATGTTCGAGACGGTGTTTAACGAGATTACGTGGGACATCCACGGTTCGGCGCCCTTCAGCCCGATTGAGTGCTATAGCGATCTGGTGGGGCCCATGTTCGACATGGGCTACAGCGCTCTGCTGCAAGACCTCCACGAGCGCGGCCTGCTCGACAGCACCATGATTGTGGCCATGGGTGAGTTCGGACGCACGCCCAAGATCAACCCGGCGGGCGGGCGCGACCACTGGCCGCAGGTATGGTCTGTGCTCGTGGCCGGCGGCGGTGTTCAGGGCGGCCGCGTCGTCGGCAAGACCGACGAGATCGGCGCCTATCCCATTGAGCGCCCCGTCAGCCCGGCTGAATTGGTGGCGAGCGTCTACCACAGCCTCGGCATTGACCTGGAGACGGAACTCCCCTCGCCGGGCACGCGCCCGGTGCCGGTGGTGGACTACGGCGTGCAGCCGGTGCATGAGTTGTTTGCGTAACTATGTCAGCGGGAAAGAAAGCAAGAGTGTATGTCGATACATCCGTTGTGGGCGGCTGTTTCAACGAGCAATTCAGAGAGCACAGCTTACGGCTATTTGAGGCCGCGGAACGGCAAGAAATAGAACTGCTTCTCAGTGACGTACTCGTTGCCGAGACTGCGCTCGCCCCAGAAGAAGTCCGATCGTTCTTGATGAATCTCGCCTCTGTGGCTTATGAACGCATTAAGAGAACGACAGCTGCCGACTTTCTGGCGGAAAGGTATATAATGGAGGAGGTAGTTAGCGTGAAATCAAGAATGGACGCGCTGCATGTGGCTTGTGCTACCGTCGCGGCCGCTGACGTAATAGTCAGTTGGGACACCCGGCACTTGGTGAAGCGAGCGCGTATCCGCGGATTCAATCGCGTGAATGAGGCAGAAGGTTTCGCACCGATTGACATTACTACGCCTAAGGAGTTGCTCAATGGCTGAGATCAATATAGATTGCATCGAGATGAAACACAGAATCCAAGAAAAGCTGGAGGCGGAGTGGGAAGGTTTGACTATACATGAGATTGCCGAGAGGTGCAGTCACTTCGTGGAGACATCCACTGATCCTCTGGCCGTGAAGTTTCGCGAGAAGAAGCCGTTGGCCCCTGTGCACAAGTTAAAGGGCGAACCGCCGCAAGGGTAGAAACTAGCCGGTGAGCAATCAGTTGGGCACGAGGCTGTTGCGATGAAGCGCGAACTCCAGGCGAAGCTCCTGGAGAGCTGGGGCAGTATGCCCTTTGCAGAAGTGCAACGGCAGCTTGCGAATTGGCTGGCGACTTCGGATCATCCGCTGGCGCAAAAGTGGCGCACGAAAACGCCCATGCTCACTATTCGCAAGCTGATTTCTGAGGACTAACCAAAACTCTCCGAGCGTATTTGCAGACGCGGCGAGAACGTCGCGTGTGCGTGGTGATTGGTGTTGAGGACGTGGTGATGAATCGTATAGCGCTAGTGGTGTGTCTTGTCCTGGCGTGTCTGCATGCCTCAGTGCGGGCAGACTCAGTCGCGCTGCTTCCCCAGGAAGTGGCGCTGGGGCGCGCGGCCGCGACGCACCGGCTGCTCGTGGAGCGCGAAAGCGGCGGGCTTTGGCGCGGTGAGGCCGTCGCCACACAGTGGGTCTCTTCCAACGAGGCCGTCGCCACGGTGGCAGCAGACGGCACGGTGGCCGCCATCGCCAATGGCGAGGCCACGATCACGGCGACCATCGACGGGCAACCAGCCACGGCCAAGGTGATCGTATCGGGGACGGATCAACCTTTCAACTGGAGCTTTCGCAACCATGTGCAGCCGGTCTTGTATAAGATGGGCTGCAACACGGGCGCGTGCCACGGTGCGGCGGCGGGCAAGAACGGCTTCAAGCTGTCGCTGCGCGGTTTTGATCACGAAGCCGACTACAAGGTGCTCACGCGCGAAGTGAACGGGCGCCGTGTTTCCCTCGCCGAGCCGGAAGATAGTCTCATCCTGCTCAAACCGACCATGGCGGTGTCGCACGAGGGAGGCGAACGCTTCACGAAAGGATCAAAGCCCTACCAGATCCTGCGCGATTGGATTACGGCTGGCGCACCGCCCGCGCATGCGGATGACCCCGTCGTTGAGCGGCTGGAAGTATTTCCCCCCGCCGTGACGCTGAAAAAGGAAGGCGAGCAGCAGCTTGTTGTCCGCGCCCACTATTCCAACGGCACTTATGAAGACGTGACGCCCTGGGTGAAATACGGCACCACCGATGATGCCGTGGCTGTCGTCGACGATAACGGCAAGGTTAAGGTCACCGGCTCCGGCTCGACCGCCATCACGTTGTGGTACGCGAGCCGTGTGCTGTCGGCGGAAGTGTCGGTCCCGCGCGAAAAGCCTGTTCCCCCAGAAATCTTCGCGCAGGCGAAGCGCAGCAACTTTGTCGATGACGAGGTGCTGAAGAAACTGGAAAGCTTGCAGATTGCGCCCGCAGGCGACGCGACCGACGCGGAATTTATCCGCCGTGCGTTCCTCGACTGTATCGGCACCCTGCCCACGCCTGAAGAAGTTTCCGCGTTCATTGCGGATCAGGACGCGCAGAAACGCGCTAAGCTGATCGATGCGCTGCTGGAACGTCCGGAATTTGTCGACTATTGGACCTATAAATGGTCTGACCTCATGTTGTTGTCCTCGAAACAACTCGCGCGCGCGGAGGAATTGAACTCGTTCTATGGCTTCATCCGCGAGAGTGTGCAACAGAACAAGCCGTGGGACCAGTTTGCCCGCGATATCGTCACGGCAAAAGGCAACACGCTCGAAAACGGCGCAGGCGTCTTTTACATTATGCACAAGGAGACTACGGACCTGACCGAGACGACCTCGCAGGCGTTTCTGGGCATGTCGGTGACGTGCGCGCGCTGTCACAACCACCCGCTCGAGAAGTGGACGCAGAATGACTATTACGGCATGGCCAATCTGCTGTCGCGCGTGAAACTGAAGGTCGGCCTGCGCGAGAACAGCACCGACGTGGTTCCCGCGAGTTTTGGCGACATCCTGCACCCGCGACTGGCGCGTCCGCTGCCGCCCAAACCGCTGGACGGCGAAGCGATTTCGCTGGAAAACGCGGGCGACCGGCGTGAGGTGCTCGCAGCCTGGCTGACGTCGCCGAAGAACCCATATTTCACGCGGGCCATAGTCAACCGCGTGTGGACGAACTTCATGGGCCGCGGCATCGTGCACCCCGAAGATGACTTGCGCCTAACCAATCCGCCCTCGAACGAGGCGCTCCTGGCGGCGTTGGCGAAAGACACGGCAGAACATGGGTGGGACGTCAAGCATCTCATCCGCACGATCATGAATTCCGCCTCGTACCAGCGCTCATCGCAGCCGTCTGACCCCGAGGCGCCCGATGACAAGTACTACTCGCAATACATCATCCACCGGCTCAAGGCGGAGGTGATCTTGGACGCCTATGCGCAAGTTACAGGCGTAGCCACGCCGTTCCCCAACTATCCTGAGGGTTACCGTGCTTTGCAGTTGCGGGATTCGCAGGTTGCCTCTTATTTCCTCACAGCGTTTGGCCGGCCCGAGCGCAAACAGACCTGCGCCTGCGAACGGAGCGAGGACACGTCGATTGCCCAGACGCTGCACATCGCCAATGGAGACACGTTGAACAACAAGCTCAAAGATGACCGCTCGATCGTGGGCCAATTTGTGACGCAGGGATTGGGCGATGCCGACATCGTGAACCGGCTTTTCATACTCACCTACGCGCGGTATCCGTCAACAGAAGAACTGGACGAGGCGGTGGCGGTGCTGGCAGATGTGCCGCACGCAGGAGAGCACTGGCCACTGGCCCGGCGGGAGGCCGTGGAGGATCTGGCCTGGGCTTTGTTAAGTAGCAAAGAGTTTCTGTTTAACCACTAAGTCTGCAAGTGGACCAAGTGGACGATAATTGGCGTGGTGGCGGGCGCTGACCCGCAATTGGTGATAACAATGCGCGTACTCGATCTTCTAATTGGTATTCAGGCCGTGCTGTTGACCGCAGTCCACGGGACAGTGGCGGAGCCAGTGTCGTTCGAGAAGGACGTGCGGCCCATCTTTGAGAAGAAATGCTTCGGCTGCCATTCGCCGCAGGCGGAACACCTGAAAGCCAAGCTCGATTTGTCCACCGCGGCGTTGGCTTTGAAGGGTGGGGAGGAGGGGCCAGACATTGTTCCGGGCGACGTGGCGAAGAGCCGGCTGGTTCAGATGATCGAGTGGGCCATCGAACCGGAGATGCCGCCCAAGGGCAAGTTCGAGAAACTGCCCGAGGCCGAGATCGAAGTTATCAAGCAGTGGATTGCCGGGGGGGCATTGTCTAGCGAGCCAGTGGTGCCGGTTGCCGTCGCGGAAGCCGACAAGGCGCCCGCGGCCGAGAAGGATCCCGCGCCGGAACCGGGTGCGTCCTCCGAGACTCCGGAGCAGGCGGGGTGGCACCCGCCTGTTACCCCGATCAGTGCGGCGGCGTTCTCGCCGGATGGGGCGTTGTTCGCGCGCGGCAGTTTGCACACGGTCGAGGTGTTGAGTGCAGACCCTTCTGGCGCCTTAGCGCCGGTGCGCACCCTGGAGGGTCATGCGGAGATGGTGCGCGCGCTGGATTTCTCGCCGGACGGCGCGCTGTTGGCCGCGGCGGGCGGGAAGCCGGGGCGCGGTGGCGAAGTGAGGATTTGGAAGGTGGCGAGCGGCGAATTGCTGCGGACGATCGAGGGCCATCGCGATTGCATCCTCGACACGGCGATCAGCCCGGACGGCGCAAAATTGGCGACGTGTGGCTATGACAAGCTGATCAAGATCTGGGCGCTGGACACCGGCGCGGAATTGCAGACGTTGAAGGACCACGTTGACGCGGTCTTTGGGCTGGATTACAGTCCCGATGGGAAACTGCTGGCTTCTTGCGCGGGGGACCGCACCGTCAAGATCTGGAATGCCGAGACAGGCGAGCGCCTGCTGACGCTGTCCGACGCGACGGATGCGGTGTTGACAGTCGCGTTTGATCCAACAGGGAAATATGTGGCGGCAGGCGCAGCCGACAAAATGCTTCGCATTTGGGACGTGCTCGAGTCCGGTGCGGAATTGCGCCAATCGTCGTTGACCACCGGCGTGCTTGTCAAGAGCGCATTCGCGCACGACGGGCCGGTCCTTCAGGTGGCCTATGCGCCCGACGGTAAAACGGTCTATTCAGCGGGCAATGACGGCCACCTGAAGGCGTGGGACATCGAGTCGATGACCGAACGGTTCGTGTTCGAACCGCAGAGCGACTGGGTGCAGGCACTGTCGCTGAGCGCCGATGGGCAACGCCTTGCGGTTGGCCGTTTCGATGCAAGTTCAGCCGTTTACCTCGCGGCGGACGGCCAGCGGGTCTGGCCGCAAGACGAGACGCAACTGGCGCAAGCGGCGAAAGCGCCCGTGCC
>JACPGD010000573.1 GCA_016182645.1 Candidatus Hydrogenedentota bacterium
GCGATTTATGAGTTTGTGGACAGTCTCTCCAACTGGTACGTCCGCCGGAGCCGCGCGCGATTCTGGGCCAGCGCATGGACCCAGGACAAGGCCGACGCCTACTGGACGCTGTACGATTGCCTGTTGAAGCTGGCGCGGCTCGCGGCGCCGTTCACGCCCTTCTTCGCGGAAGTCACCTGGCGCAATTTGGCGAAGCCGCTGCCCGGCGCCGCGGAGAGCGTCCACCTGACGGACTATCCTGATGCGGAGGCCGCCGCCATTGACCAGCAACTGCTCGACGAAATGGGCGTCACCCGCGAAGCCGTCACCCTCGGCCTCAGCGCGCGGCGCGCGGCAAACATCAAGGTGCGCCAGCCGCTGGCCGAATGCCGCCTCGTGCTGGCCGATGTGCGCCTGACCGAGGGGCTGCGCAAGCACCTCGACCTGATCATGGAAGAACTCAACATCAAGCACGTTGAATTCACAGACAAGCCCGAAGAATACGTGAGCTACGAGGTGCGCCCGAATTTCAAAGTGCTCGGACCCAAGTTTGGTAAGAAGGTGCAGGCGGTGCGCCAGGCGCTGGCGGCCGGCGACGGCGCGGCTTTCTATCGTCAATTGCAGGACGGCTCGATCACGCTGGCTCTCGACGGAGAACAACTCCGTCTGACCGGTGAAGACGTCGAGGTGCGTCTCACGCCCAAGGAAGGCTTCGCCGCCGCCCAGGGCCGTCAGATGGTCGTCGTCATCTCGACGGAAATCACGGAAGCGCTCAAACGCGAGGGCCTCGTCCGCGATTTTATCCGCGGCGTACAGGAACTGCGCAAGGAAAAGGACCTCCCCTACGACGCGCGCATCCAGTTGCGGTTCAGCACGGCGGACGACTATTTTGCGGGGGTCATTGAAGAGTTCGCGGAGATGATCGGTAATGAAGTGCTCGCGCCGCACATTGGTCGCGCGCGCGACGGCCTCGCGGGCGCACGAGATCTGACCATCGAAGACATGTCCGTGTCCATTTCGATTGAAATGCTTTAGTTGACGAAACGTCTTGCGCATCTTGGGAGGGTGTCCGCATCTCAGAGCGAGCGTACCCGCGAGCCGGTTCGCGCATTGTCCATTCAGTCCATGACGTCCATTTTGTCCATGCCAACCAGTCAACCTGGACATCAAACATTCGCGGGGAAATGCCCATGCTCGGCGTGATGTTTTCGGTCTTGATGGCTTCTCTGGGCGGCACGACGGACTACGCTGCCGTTGAGCACCTTGACGCCTGGCTGCGCCATCCGGTCTATGGCGATGCTTCCTTCGATTCCTTTGAGCATGCCACCGGCAATCCCGTGCATCGGGGGAGTCCTCCCTACAAATGGCCGGTAAATGGTTTTCTGTTTTGCGATCCGGTTTCGAGCCACTGGTTTCTGTATGCGGGGGAGTACCTCGACGGTTACGCCTTTGAAGAACAGTGGCCGAGCCGCTGCATTGTTTTTCGCTCCCCGGATGAGGGCCAGCATTGGGAGAAACTTGGCCCCGTGTTTGCGGACGTACCGTACACTTTTGAAGGCGAATCCTCCCCCGTTTCTCATGCGCCCGATGTTTCCGTGGCGTACGCGGATGGCCGCTATCACCTCTGTTTCGACTGGACCACCAAGAACACCACCTGGGCCAACGCCGCCAACCCGCCACCGGATGCGAACAGCGGCGTGGGCTATGCCTGGGCTGACAGTCCCGAAGGGCCATTCCAAATCACGCCAAAGCCGCTCGCGACGACGCGCGCGCAGATCCCATTGCTGGGCAAGTACCGGCGGCTTTATGCAAGCACGCTGGTGCGCCGCGCGAATGACTGGCTGGTCCTCACGCTCACCGACTCCGGCCCCAACTTTGGCTGGGCGCTCCTCGGCATGACCGCCGCCGCGCCGGAAGGTCCCTACACCCCGCTGCATCTCTTGCTGCACCCGGAATTGCCGCGTTTTCACCCTCCGTTGCTCGAGTTCTTCCCCGCCTTCGCGCACGACGGTTACGTCTACGCGCCGGCCACCTCCGTGGCGCTGAACCGGAATTATCAGGCGATTCTTCGCGCGCCACTTGAAAAAGCGCACACCGCGGGGGCGTGGGAACTTTACCAACACGGCTCGGTCTGGCATGCGGAACCGGTCGAACACGAGACCCATGGCATCTGGGGGCAAACATTTTCCGGCTTCATCAATTCCACTGGCGCCTTCCACGTTATGTTCCCCTCGCGCGATGCCGGCGGCAACGGCACGTTGAATCTGGCGCAGCGGCCCTGGGACAAGCCGTATCGCCCGACTGGATTCTTGGTCAGCGGCCATCGCGGGCCCAGCCTGGCCCTGCTGAAACGCAGCGGTCCTTTCATCAGTATTGAGGCTGAATTGGAGCTGCGCGGCACGGCCACCTTGATTTTCGATTACGGCGCGCCCCTCGGGCCGGACCGCCCGGCGTCGGACAGCAGCTTGCACCCGCTGATGCTCACGCGCTCTGCGGGCCTGGAACTCACCCGCGATCACTGGGCCCTGGTACAGGCAGACGAGGCAGGCGCCCAAAACGCGACCGCCGAAGGGGTACTGACCTCACCGCCCAGCACGCTGCACTTGAACTGGCTGGATGATCAGCACGCTTCGCTGGACATCAATGGTGCGCGGCAGTGGGAAGGGGAACTCCCGCCGGGGGCCGGCCTCTTCGCGCTACTGGTTGGCAAAGAATCCCACGTGCGCATGGCGCGCCTCGCCTTGACCCATGATCCTGGCCCCGCGCATGTCTTCTACCTCTACACCGAAGCCCTGGTCTGCGCCGCGCAGAACTTGAAGCACTGGGAGATCCAGGAGGATCCGCGGTTTCGCTTCGGCGTGGGCGTCGTCTCGAAAGAGGACGGCGTTCTCGCCAAGTGGAACATCGAAGCCAGCGCCTTCACGCTCCATGCCCCGCGTGATCCCGACTATGGCACGGCAACCCTGGAAGTGGACGGCCAACCCGTCCAATTGCTGGACTTCTCTGCCCCCGAAACCGCGCCCTCATCTGCTCTATATTCGCAATCACTGTCCCCCGGGCGCCATGCCGTCGCCCTGAGGCCCACGGTGGGAAGCATTCCGCTCGATTGCCTCGAGGCCACCCTGGAATAGGGTGAGGATGTTTTCCGTTCGTTTCTCCAAAAGCAAGAATCACCCTCCGCCATCCGGCTGAGGGTGACCCCCATGAATTGCTCAGGATTTACACAAACCGGGAAATGCGCGCCGCCACTTGGGAGACCACGTCATACATCCGGTAGCTTCCCTCTTCAATTCGCTGCTTGGCTGCTTCGATTTGGGCTTTCCGCATTTCGGCGGCCCGGTCAGCCTGCGCGGCATACTGATACGCTTCCGCGGCCCCTTTGGCCTCGTCGCTCAAATCCACCACATCGGCCAGTTCGGAGCGCAGAACGCCTTCAGCCCGCCCGCGGGCCCGTACCGGCTGCGCCGGGGTGATTTCTGTCCATCCTTGAATTGCTTGTATGCTCATATCCGGCACCTCCTTGTGACGGACTCCACTTCGTTCACAATCCCTTATCGGCAGAAAGAAGCAGGAGCTTTAATTGATTCGGGAGAATGGGGCAAGAAGCACCGGTCACCCGGCAACTTTTGCAGTTTGCGCGCATTCCTAGCGCCCCGTGTCCACCGTAAGTCCTGGAATCTAAAGCAATTGTGTCCTCTGCCGATAAGTTGGAACATGGCTTGCTTCCATAGGACTTATGGGACCTATAGGACCCATAGACCCCAAACGTATCCCCAACTCGTAATTGATAACTCGGAACTCGGAACCAATTCATGGGTACACTGTTCAGCACTTTAGACATTGGCCGGGCCGGCCTCCAAGTGGCCCAAGTGCAACTCGATGTTGCCGCCCACAATATCTCCAATGTCAATACCGAGGGTTACTCGCGCCAGCGCGCCAATATCATCACGCGCATTCCCAACATGACGCCCTATGGCGCGATTGGCCGCGGCCCGCTGGTCGCGGGTATTGAACGCCTTCGCGATCCCTTCCTCGACCGCGTTTTCCGGCAACAGGCGCCTGGCCTGGCCAGTGCCGAAATCAAGGCCAGCTACTTCAACCGGATCGAAGACGTTTTTCAAGAGCCCAGCGACGATGCCTTGGGGACGCGGATTGGCCAGTTCTTTGATGCCCTAAACGACTTTGCCAACAATGTGGAAGAATTGCCTGTTCGCGTTTCCGTCTTGTCCGAGGCGCAGGCGATGACCGCCCAGTTGAACCAGGCCGCCAACCGCCTGGCCGAACTGCGCACGAACACCAACGAAGAAGTGCGCAACCTCGTGCCGGAGATCAATTCGCTGGCCGAGCGCATCGCCGATATGAACGTCACCATTCAGGAAACCGAATTGACAGGGCGGGAGGCGAATGATCTCCGCGACCGCCGCGACGTACTGGTGGACGATTTGGCGCGGCTCGTAAACATCACCACGCAGGAGCGCGACAACGGCAATATCGATGTGTTCCTCGGTGGCGATGAACTGGTTGTGGGCCGCTCGGCGCGCCTGCTCGAGGCTGTGCCCGATCCCACTATCGACCCGGACCGGCCCGATCTACTCCTCGTGCGCTTTGTGGACAGCGGCCGTGACGCGAACATCACGGACGGCGAACTCGCGGGTGTCCTGGAAATGCGCGACGTGCATCTGCGCGAGGTCGAGGACAAGCTGGACACAATTGCACAAGGCCTCATTCTCTCCATCAACCGCATCCACAGCGAGGGCAATGGCCTCGAGAATATTTCGGCCACACTCGAATCCACCAACGCCGTCAATGACCCCAATGCGGCCCTCAACAGCACCGGGCTTCCCTTCCCGGTACAGGATGGCAGCTTCGACATCGTGGTCTACGACAGCGCGGGTAACATCGCGGAGACGCGCACCATCACCATTGATGACACCACGACTTCGCTCAACGATATCGCCGCGCAGATCGATGCTTCGCCGTTTCTGGATGCCAGTGTGGACAGCGACGGTTTTCTCAGTATTACTCCCACGGGCGGCGCTACTTTCACGTTTAGCAATGACACTTCTGACGCGCTGCCGGCCCTGGGCTTGAACGGTCTGTTCACGGGTTCCAGTGCCGCTACCATTGGCGTAAGCCAGCATGTTCTGGACAACCCGCTTCTGCTCAGTTCGGGTTACAGCACCGACCCCACCGAGACCGGGGACAACGAGGCCGCGCTCGATATGGCGGCGGTGCGCAACACGCCTGTGCTCAACGGCGATTCACAGACGATCGATGAGTTCTACGAGTCCACCGTGGTGCAACTCGGCATTGACGCGCGCGCCAACAACGACGTGCTCGAAGTCGAGCGGGCCTTTGTCGAGGACGTGGAAGGGCGCCGTCAGGAAGTGGCGGGCGTGAATCTGGACGAAGAAGTGACCACGCTCATCCAGTTCCAGCGTGCGTTTGAGGCCTCCGCGCGCGTGATCACGATTACGGACCGCATGCTGGAAACGCTGATGGGCATTACGGCGTAACGGCTGAGGGAATCGGACGGATCAGCCGGATCGGACCGATCGGACGAGTCGGGCAGGTCAGACTGGTCAGACAAATTCCCCCTGCCTCGATCTCAGAACTGCTTTAGTCCCAGCGCCTGCGCCAGCCATTGCCAGAAGGTGTTGGGCGGCGCAAAGCCCGCCGCCAGTGCTGGGCGCTTCGTGATGTGCCGAACATGTTTCATGGAAAAACCTCCACCTACATTCTACCCGCCTTGGGTCCTTCCTGTTACCGGCTGGGCGCGCAACGGCAGCGGGGGCAGTCCCAGCGCCAGCGCCAGCGGTAAGATGATGGACGCGGCGCCGAGATAGTAGGCAACATCCGCTCCGACGCGCCAATACATGAGGGACGCCACCAGCGGCCCGAGCGCCCGCGCCAGCGCCCCAAGCGAGCGGAACACGCCGACAGTGCGCCCCTGATCATGCGCAGGCGTATACATGCTGACCAACGCCGTCAGGCAGGGCGTCGCTTGCGCGGCGCCCGCCGCCAGGAAGAACAGACCCGCATAGAGCAGCAGGCTGTTCTGGGCGTGGCCCGCGCCGCCGATGAGTGCAAACCCCGGCAACACCAGCGCCAAGCCCTGGATAGACATGCGCTTGTTGCCCACGCGGTGCGAAAAGCGCTGGACATAGGACCCCTGCACCGCGGCCAGCACGACGCCGACAAACAAGAAAATGTAGGTGTTTTCCTTCGGCGTATAGTTCAGCCGGTCCACGGCCAGGAACGTCAATGAGAACTCCATTCCCGAAAACGCGAGCATGAACAGGAAATACGTCCAGTTGGTCCGCGTCACCCCGGGATAACTTTCCGCGTGCAACAAAACGAAGGGATTCACGGAGCGTTGCGTGCTCAGTGCCGCCTCGCGCGCGTGTTCCGGGCGGGTCTCCGGCAGGCGCGAGGCCACTTGCACAATATTGATGAGCGATAGCAGCAACGCAATGCCCGCCGGCGCGGAATACGGGTTCACGCCGAAGGGAACCAGGGCGGGCAATAGTTCGTGCAACTTCAACAGCGAGGAAAACCCGCCAATGGCGGGCCCCAGGATGAAGCCCAGGCCAAAGGCGATCCCGATAATCGCCATCCCGCGCGAGCGCGTCTTCTCGTCGGTGATGTCCGCCACAATGGCGGTCGCCGTCGAAATGTTGGCGCTCATGATCCCGCCGATGAACCGCGAGAAGACCAGCAACGCGAAATTGCCCGCGAAAAACCAGAGTACATACGAGATGAAGATGCCGGTCATCGACACCAGCAACACCGGTTTGCGTCCGATGCGGTCAGAAATGGCCCCAAACAGCGGCGCACACAAGAACTGCAGCAGCGAATAGATCGACCCCAGCAACCCGCCAAAGAGGACAATGGATCCCCACTCGCGATCGGGCGGCCCCGCCAGCTCCGACAGCCGCAGCAGCAGGCCATAGAAGTATCCAAACAGGCCGCCAGCGCCTTCCGTCTCCCGGTAATACACCAGCATGCTGGGGAAGAGCGGAAAAATGATGGAAAAGCCGATCAAATCAATGAACAATGTCAGAAAAATGATTCTCAGCACGCGCCCGGTCGGAACAGGGGCGGTGACTGCATTACTCTTGTGCATGGAGTTGGTCCGGGACGTTCAAGCACCGCTGTCGCTAAGGCGAAGCAGTACAATGCTGCGGGGAAGCATGCCTGCGGGGAGGATCTCAGGCCTCTGCGGAAAGCACGATCATACCGGCATCCCATGCGCAGCCGCAACGCGAGCGTTCCGCTTTATGCCGGTGGGGGTGGGGCGACCCAGCCGTCAGGACGGACCCGCACGAGGCGGCGGGCGGTGTAGGTCTGCCCGTACATGTCCGTGGTGCGCACGGTCACCGTGTGGGTGCCGGATTCCGGCCGCGCCGGCAGCGTGCCGCGCCACATGTGGCGGCTCTTGCTCGGCTCGTCCATCTTCCAGCCGAACACCTGCTCATTGAGGAACTCGTTCTGATTGTGCATGCGCAGGATTTCGGGATCGGTGGTGACGGTCTGCTCCAGTGCCACCCAGACTCCCGCAGCGTCAAATTGCATCTCAACTTTCGAGCGTTCTGTCCCGGCAAAAATATTCACCAGCACCTCCGTCGCGGCGGCCTGGCCCTGTTCCACATCTTCCGGCAGGTAGATGTTCATCTGGTAGTCCGCGGGCCGCCGCGCCGCCTTGAAGCGCACCTTGTAGGCATTGCCTGCAAACGTCACGATGGAATAACCGTTCGGCGCGCCGTCGTTCATCGTGGCGTGCGGGATGCCGCATTCGTCGAACGTGCCGCACCACCAGCAGCCGCTCACCGTGGCGTGTACCAAGTGATGATGCGGCGCCGCGCCCGGCCAACCCTGCTCCTGCCCCAGGAAAAACTGCATTTGTTCATGGGCGTGCGCGCTGATCGAGAAGGTGTGCGGAAATTCCTGCAGGATCGCGAACAGTTCCACTTTGCCCGCGCAGCGCAGGAGGGGGATGTGCATGCTCAGGACGATCAGGCGGTCTTTGGGCACGGTGGCCAGATAGGCGCGAATAAATGCGATCTGGTCCTCCGTCAGACGGCAGTCTTGTCCGCCTTCCTCCTTGTAGTACACGTCGTCCAGAGGAATGAAGCACACCTGTCCATACTCGAAGGCATAGGTTGCGGGGCCATAGACCAGTTCGAAATGCTCGTCGGTGTACTGGTCTTCCTTCGCGCCGCGATCATAGTCGTGGTTCCCGAACACGTTGTACCAGGGGATGCCGATCTGGGCGATGCTCCGGTTGATCTCCTCAAACAGATTCACGTCGTCCGCTACAATATCGCCCAACGACATGCCAAACGCGGCGTTCACCCCCACCAGTTCCTCCACCACGTCATGAGCGATGAAATTCACCTCGCGCAGGCCGCGCGCCTGCGTGTCACCGAAGAGCACCATGTCGAACGTGTCCGGCTCCTCCCGCGCGTAGAGGGGGAAATCGATGCTCTCGGGCAGCGGACCCGTGTGCGGCACGCCCGGCGGGTCCAGCGGCGGCGACCCGTTCGGCTTGTGTACATAAAAAAACTTGGGCAATTGGTCCGGCCCCACCGGTACGGCCCAGCCGCGCGGCTTGATCACCAAGAAGATCGTGTCCTCATCCAC
>JACPGD010000567.1 GCA_016182645.1 Candidatus Hydrogenedentota bacterium
CAGCCACACCCCATGAGCCGATACGTTGGTGACCTCAACCGCTGAAATGCTTTTTCCAGGCGCGCTTAAGCTCATCGTGATGTGCTCCTATTAGCTGTTCAATCTCTTTCAGTTGGCGGTCAGACAACCGGTGGTTACGCGCCAGTTCAATTCGCGGCTCTAGCCAGTACTTGGCTTCACCGTCTGAAGCCAGCACGTGTACGTGCATACGTACCTCTTCTCGGGAAAAGAAAAAGAACCGATAGCCCTTCAGCCGGAACACCGTCGGACTCATCTTATAGTACCTTATACTGCTTCAAGAAGGGGGGGTTAGCGACAGAGAGTGAAGGGTCCCTCCCGTGTCACTTTACACGCGAACGCCGCTGGATTCCAATGCTTTGGAAAGCCTCCCCAACAGCCGCGCACAGTAATCGTGCGCGTCTACTGGTTTGCCTGAACTCTTACATGATGCTAAAGTTCGGGCTTCCAGAGTGGGGAAGCTCAAACCGGTAATCGGCGAGGAGTGTGTACGCATGCAATGTACGTTCATGTCTTTGTCCATCCTTCTGACGTCGTTCTCGCTGGGCAGCGCGGCTGGCGACGCACCCAAAATAATCGCCTACTACGCCCAGCCCAACGCGTACCTCACGGATCATGCGCGAGAGGTGGCTGAACTCTATGATGGTTTCTTTTTTACGCTGGGGAGTTGGGACGAAGGCGTGCAGAACAACCTGGGTTTTCCACCAGAGGTGGCGCCGCAGGGGAATTGGCTGGAGCAGGCGGCGTCCAACCTGAAGGCGCTCACCGGCGCCGGCGCGACGGAGAGCCTGCTGGGCATTCATTTCGGCGACAGCGCGCCGTGGCCGTCGGCGGAAACGCTCCTCTCCGCAGAGTACACGGCCAAACTCGCCCGCCACTTTGGGCGCGCGGCGGCCGCGGCACGGGAACTGGGGTTCCGTGGACTCAGCATCGATGTTGAGTATCCCTATCCGCGCTACGAAGTGGACCACGAGATATATGCCTACGAGGACTACACCGTCGACGATCTCCTCAGTGCGGGGCGTGCGCAGGGGGCCGCCGTGATGAGCGCGGTACTGGATGCCTTCCCGGAAGCGGTGATCTTTGTGTTGCCCGGCGTGCTGTGGACGCGGCCCATTGACCGGGAATTTACGCTGGGCATGCTTCAGGTGATGCAGGAGCGCGACGCGCCCGGTGGCCTGCATCTCGGCGCTGAAGTCGCGTATTCCCTGCTCGATCCCGTGACCCAGGTGGCCATCCCGCGTGTGGGCGATTGCAGCGCCGAAGCCTTGCTCACGGGACCAATGCTGGAGTACTGGCGCCGTCGTTGCACCGTTGCTCCGGGCGTCTGGCCGATGCATATGGTGGAGACGGGCGGGAAGGACTACCCGAAGCGGCCTTGGGTGGAGGAATTGACGGAACTGCGCGAACAGATGGCCATTCTCCGATGCACGGCCAAGCGCTATATCTGGTCGTTCTCGGGCCAGCCCATGTGGTACATGTACACGGACGCGCTGGGCCAACAATACGGCCTGTCCAAACAGACCTACGAAGGGGCCGAAGAGGCCATCCCCGGCTGGCAAGCGATTCTGCGTGAAGCGACCCCAGTTTCCAATACGCGGCTGGGGCCATTCCTTAAAGCGATCAAGGCTTATGATCGCGGTCGGCTTTCGCCGCTCGAGTTGTGTCGCACTTTCGGCAGCCCGGGCCAGTGGCTCGTTCTTGGACTGCTGGGGAACCCTTTCACGACCCCACAATTCTTTCCCGGCGCGCCGGCCCAGCCGCCACTGTCTCTGGATGCGCTCTATCATGGGCGCGACGGCGTCGTGCGCTGGTTTAGCTCCCCCGACTACAGTCTGTTGGGCGATGTCAGTTTGATGAAGTATTTCGACTGGCGCGCGACGGACAATGCCGCCGCGATCCTGGCCACGCAGGTCGTGGCCAAGCGCGATCAGCGCGACGCCCATGTCTGGCTTGGGTGGGACGATGGTGCGGTGGTTCGACTGGATGGCAGGGTGGTCATGGATCATGCCGTCTACCCCGAGCGCGGCCACGGGACCTTCTTCCGCGACCGCTACAACTTTGAGGACCACGTGGCCATGCCCGTGACCGCCGGGAGGCACCTGCTCACGATCACGTCCATCAATTCCCACGGGAGTTGGGGGGTGAATCTTAGGATTGCGGATGCGGACGGCTACCCACTGTCAGGCATTCGCTTCGAAACTCCTTAATCTCGGCATTCAAGGCTTTTCCAGCAGTTCTGGAACCACCATCCAGCGCACGGCCCACCGCTGCTCGCAGCATTCCAGGCACACCACGCCCGCCCGCTGAAACTGGAGGAACTCCGGCTTTTCCTTCCCCGTGAGCAACATGTTGGCCAGGCGGCTGAGATGGGGGAGATGCCCGACGAGCATCGTGTCGAATTCTTGCCCATCGAAGGCGAGTTGCCATCCGCGCACCGGGTCGTTCGGCGCCAGTTGCTCATGTTCACGGGCGGGCGCTTCCGGGCACAGCCGCGTCTGGAAGATACCGGCGGTTTCCCGGGCGCGCGTCTTGCCGCTGTGGAGGACTTCTTCCACCCGAATACCGGCCCGGGCCAGGAACTCAGCGACCGCTTCGGCGTCGTGGCGGCCTTTTGGCGTGAGGGGCCGTTCCGGGTTTTCTTCCTTTTCCATGGCCTCGCCATGTTGCACCAGATAAATCTTCATGGGTGTGTTCCTCGGGAAACCAGACGCTCCCTTGTTTCTTGGACTTAACCTATTGTGCCACAATAATTTACCTGACCATGCCATCACTTTCCTTGACATTTCGAAGGTCCCATGGTATTTTTGCACGCTTGTTATCGCGTGGCAACTGGGACGTCGAGTCTTAATAGGAGACACGTTGTGGCAAAAGTCACCCCCAAGAAAGCAGCAAAACGCGCGGTGGCCAAGGCAAAGCCGCAGCCAAAACGTGTCGCAGTGAGTAGCAGGAGAAGTACGATGACGAAGAAAGAAGCGCAACGATTCGAGAAACTGCTCCTATCCGAGCGGGAACGCTTGGTGGGCAGCATTCGAAATATTGAGGATGCGTCGCGCCATGAGTCCGGCCGGGACCGCACGGGCGACCTGACGAGCTATGCGGAGACCGGGACGGACAACTTCGAGTTGGAAACCGCCCTGAATATTGCCGGCAGCGAGTCGGAATGGCTCAAGGACGTGACGGAAGCCCTGGAACGCATCAAGCATGGGAACTATGGCATCTGCGAGATTTGCGAGAAGGAGATCCCGCGGAAGCGGCTGGAAGTGTTCCCCTCCGCCAAATATTGCGTGGCCTGCAAAGAAATGCTGGAGAAAAAGCAGCAGGCCGTATAATAAACATGCAGATTAAGTTGTAGATGGGGTTCTGCCCCGTGTTTGGTCGATGCGTTGGCCATGAGCAGGGGGCTGAGCGCCATCCCACGCGGTAGATTGGGAAGGTCCCTTCTTTTATGTATCCAGTGCTCTTTCACATTGGCCCGATCAACATCTATATGTACGGGCTGATGATCGCCATTGGGTTTCTCGTCACGGTCTTTCTCATTCAGCGGGATGCCCGAAAGATTGGCGTAGATCCCAAGCTCGTGGGGGAGATGGGCTTTTGGACACTCCTCTGGGGCATTATTGGCGCTCGCCTGGCCCACATTATCATGTACCCGGAGGGTTATAGTTGGACGGATCCTATCGGCTGGATCAATGTCTCCCGGGGCGGGTTGGTGTTCCAGGGAGCTATCCCCACGGCCCTCGGCTACGTTTACTGGGGGCTCAAGAAGCGGGGAATGGCTTTCTGGCCGAAGGCGGATCTGGCGGTCCCATACGTACCCCTCGCCCAGGCCTTCGGGCGGGTGGGCTGTTTTTTCTATGGCTGTTGCTATGGCCGGCGGGCGGACGGCCTGCCGTGGGCGGTCTGCTTTCCCGCAGGCAGTCCGGCCTACAGCGATCATTCGCATCGGTACCCTGATTTTGCGTCCGATGCCGCGTGGTCGTTTCCTGTCCATCCCACGCAGCTTTACAGCGTCGGCCTCCTGTTCCTCATCTTCGGTATCATGCTTCTATTTCGCCGGACCCGCTTTGTTTTCGTCGGCCACGCATTGCCGCTGTACCTGATGCTCTACGGCGTCAAGCGGTTTATCGTGGAGTGCTTCCGCGGCGACGGCAACCCGACCCTGCTGGGTTTTGGTCTGCTCACGAACCAACAGGTGTTCAGCCTGTTGATGTTGATCGTGGGCGTGGGTCTCTTTCTGTATCTCCGCGCCCGGCGAGACGTCGCTCCGGCGACCTGAAACATCGGACAGGTCAGACCAAGCCGGATCAGGAAAACTGTGGCCGCCATTACCCCCGGGCTGGTGTCGTATGGTATCGTTTCATTATCAAACCGGGAAGAGGCCATGTGGCGCTTTGTCCACCTGACGGATCCCCACCTCGCCAGTCCGCGTGACGGAGAGTGGAACAACCTGTTTTTATGCTCGATGATGCCGGAGGTCATGGCGTGCCTCCGGCGTGACTTGGCCGCTTTGCAGCCGGATTTCATCTTTGCGACGGGCGACATCGCCAGCCAGCAGACGCGGGAGGCGGTGTTCGAGGCGCGCGACCTCATGGATTCCCTCGGGATTCCCTACTATCCCATGGGGGGCAACCACGATTTTGTGCTGCCCGAATCCCGGCAGTGGTTTCTTGAAGCGTACCACGCCCACCTGCCTATGCCAGAGACCCATTACGCATTCCAGCATAAGAACTTACGCTTTATCGCGCTCGATCCCTGGTGGAAGTGGACAGACGGCAGCCTCAGCCAGTTCAGTGAAGCGGCCGTGGCGGAAAGGATGGAAACGGGCCTCGGGGGCGCCCGTTGGGTCATTCCTCCTGCACAGCTTCGGTGGCTGGCGCGGACACTGTCGGAGCAGGCAGCGACGCCCACGATCATCGGCACACACTACCCCGCGCTGCCCATTCCCATTAGGATGCGCCGCCCTGCCTTTCGGGATGGGGGATGTCTAGACAATGGCGAGGATCTGCTGAATTTGCTGAGTGGCCACCGTCAGGTGAAGGCACTTTTCTCCGGACACGTCCACTTGCATTTTATTGAGCGGAACAATGGTATCGCCCACATCGTCACGGGCGCGCTACCGGAATATCCGGTCGAATATCGCGTGGTTGATGTGTTTCCGGACCGGCTGGAGATTCGCACGTGCGCGCTGAGCGATCCTCAATTCGCCGCGCGCTCCCTGCTTCCCGGCAAATCGTGGACCCGGGGTGAAGAGGAAGATCGCACCGCCACGATACGCTTGGTATGACCAGTAGTCGCGCGCTCGGCGAGCGCGGGACTGAACTTGCAGTCCATTCTGAGGCATCCAAGCGATCCGGAAGTCGCGCGCTCGGCGAGCGAGCGACTACTGGGCACACGGCTACGTTGATGTGGCGAGGACAATGACCATTTCGCCGCCGGACGGCAGGCTGAACCCCTGGAGTTTTAGTTTTTCCCCGGGTTTCAGGAGAATGGTGGCGGACAGGGCGTTGACAGGCGGCGCAGTGGGTTTCTTCCGCGTTTCGACACGGATGTCGAGGCGAATGCGACCATCGTCTTCTTTGGCCTGGGGGTGGAGTACGAGCGCATAAGTGCTGTCGATCTTAAGGCGTGTGTCGTCCTCGTAGGCCGCGGGAACGCCTTTCTGGATGGAGATCTTCTCGAAGGTGTCAAAGGGCAGCGGGGCCAGGACACTCTTGACTTCCTCCAGCCCCGCGGCATAGGACTTCTCGGTCTTTCCTTCCTGGGTGGCCTGCACGGCCCACATCGAAAAAGAGACACTCTCTGCCCCCGCCGGAAGCCCCCGGAGCACAAGCGAAATCCCCAGCAATGCCATTGCGCAACGGGAGTGAATGCGGCAGGGAGTACGCGGGGTCACTGGATGTCTTCCTGGTATCGTTGAGAGGGCGTAATGACAATCGTGGGGCCGTCATCGGCGCTTTTCACGTCAATCGTGGCGCCCGGCAAATCGGTGGAAATGCTCTTGACTTCGGTCGCCTTAACGGGTTGCGGGCCGGTGAACATGGAAAAGACCGCCAAGGCGACAATGAGTGCCGCAGCGACGAGCGACACCATGGCCCAAAGCCCGCCGAAACTGGCGCGCACTGGCGTTTCGATTTCTTCGCGGATCCCGGCCATAAACGCGCCAAACTGGGCATCTTCGATGCCGCGGACCTCGCGCAACGGCGCCACGCCTTGGCGGAGCACCTGCAATTGCTTCAAATAAGCGGCGCATTCGTGGCACTGCGCCACGTGCGCCTCCACCCCCGGCGCGTCCCCGTGCTCGCCGTCGAAGTAGACCTCGACTTTTTCCATCCAACCACAAGTTTTCATTTCATGCCCTCCACGACACCCATGCCGGCGAGCGCCTCCTGCAACTTTTTTCGTGCGTGGTGCAGGCGGCTCATCACAGTGCCGAGGTTACATCCCATGGCCTCCGCCATTTCCTGATACGACAACCCCTCCATCTCCCGCAAAATAAACGCCGTCCGATGTTTCGGCGGCAGCGACGCCACCGCCCGCTCGATCACGGCGCCCAATTCACTCGCTTCCGACTGGCGGCCCGGCCCTAGGCTCTCGCCCGGCGCGTCCGCCTTGAGGGCGTCCTCAAACGGGACGGTGTCCAGCCGCCGCTTCTTCAACTGATCCTTGCACTGATTCGCCGTTATCCGCAAGAGCCACGACTTGAAGGACGCCTCGCCCCGGAAATGCTTCAAGGAACGGTAGACCTTGATAAACACCTCCTGGGAGATGTCCCAGGCTTCTTCGCGGTTCCTGACGAAATGGTAGCTCAGCGCGTACACATCGTTCCGGTAGAGCCGCACCAGTGATTCAAATGCGTGCACATCGCCCGCCTGCGCCCGCCGCACCAACGCCGTATCGGCGCTTGCCGCCGGCGTCTCTGTGAATTTTCCATCCGTGGGCACGCGCACAGGACCTTCGGGTATTCGCGAAACCAGTAGAACACTCATGCTCTCTTGGCCCTCTTCATCGACAAGACGACAAGCCGCGCAGAGTATTCAAAGCTAAATACTTAGGATTCCTAACTTTATCCGCTGCCGGAGCCAACTCTCGCTCCAGCCGCGCTTTAGACAGTATCGCTATTTCCGGGGCTTTGGTCAAGAGATTATCATCGGCCCCGGCAAGATGCTACGAAAGCTCCTCCGCATCCACCTTGTCTTGGGCCCTCGGTGTTGCGCGCTTATTCCGGATTAAGTCGGCTTTTCCAATGAACGTAACTGCGGTCTGTCCGTATTGCCCCCGCACGGCGTTGGTTTTCGCCTCCGCGTAAGCGACACCAGCAATCTCGTTGAGAAGATCAACGCGTGTGGGTGTCACCCCAAACGTCAGAACGTTCCCGGCTTTCAGAAAGGCATCCTCGGGGAGATCTGCCTCGGTAAAACCGAACTCAACCAGGGCGGCGCGTAGATGGCCTACATTCTCCTCGGATAGATCGAAAAAAATGTCGATGTCTTTGGTGAACCTCGGATAGCCATGGAAAGCCACCGCATAGCCGCCAACTATCATGTAATCAACGTGGTGCTCTTCGAGTAATCGAAACAACTCTTCGAAGTCTGGAGGGGTAGTCATAAAGGAACTTCCCTGCCTCAAGCCGCAGTGCTTCCACGGCGTCTAGACGTTCTTCTGGAGTGCGCTCCCGCCAGTAGGCACGGTCGCTCCTGGCCTGTTCCTCGTGGGTGGTGATCGTCAGCTTCTTTTGCATGCCAGAAGTGTATCGGAGCGCAGAGGGGAACGCAATGCCTCCGCCCGGAATTCGCCTGTGGGACAATTGGACGGGGTTCGTCAGTCAGGTCTCAGCATTCGATTGACCCATCCGTCCCACATCACCGTGAACTGCCTAAATCCCTTCGCTCCCTGCTCATAGGTCACGCGGCCTATTTCATCGTCAACGCGCACACCGTCCGGAAAGACAATTCGGAACTCCGCTTCTCCGTGTGGCGGCCCAATTTCCAGGGATTTCAACTCGAATGTCTGGTCGGCTTCGCCAAGTGGCGGTTGGCCGCTAGATCCGCCAGTCTCTGGGTAGCGGTGGAACCGCGACCGGCGGGGTACGAAAAGACCCTTCCCAAACTCTGTCCCGGTTCAGCGGAAAATGGACAATGACCGGTTTTTGTTAATGAGTACGGTCGGGTTCTGATTCCATTTTCAAGATGCGTTTTTTTGAGGCATAGCAGGTCTATCATCCGATGAGG
>JACPGD010000568.1 GCA_016182645.1 Candidatus Hydrogenedentota bacterium
GCCTTGCGCGTGGCGCAGAGCGGCAGCTTCAACGTGCTGGTCATCACGCGGCCAGCTTCGCCCGACGAGAGCAACACCCGCTACGCGCAGGGGGGGATCGTGTCGCGCGGCCCCAGCGATTCCGCGGATCTGCTCGTGCAGGACGTGCTGGTCGCGGGTGCGGGGTGTTGTTTGCCCGCGGCGGTCCGGCTGCTGGCGGAAGAAGGGCCAGCGCTGGTCCAGCGAGTGCTAATCGAGGAAGCGGGTGTTGTTTTTGATCGGGACGCCGCTGGGGCGTGGTCTTATACGCGGGAAGGTGGTCACTCCGCGCGCCGAATATTGCATGTGGGGGATGCGACGGGGCGTACGATCCAAAAATGTCTGCTGGCGCGCTTGCGGCAACTGCCCCATGTCACGTTGCGCACGGGACTTACCGCCATTGACCTCATTACGTCATCCCATCACATCGAGAACCCGCTGGCGCGGTACGAACCACCGACCTGTCTGGGCGCTTATGTTTATGATGCCGAGGGGAAGCGGGTACACCGTGTGCTTGCGCGACACACGATTCTGGCGACGGGTGGTCTGGGCCGCATTTACCGCTACACGACGAATCCGGAGGGGGCGCGCGGCGACGGCCTGGCGATGGCCTATCGCGCGGGGGCGCGGGTACTGAATACGGAGTACATTCAGTTCCATCCAACAACGCTGGCGATCCCCGGGGCGGACAATTTCTTGATTTCAGAAGCCGTCCGCGGAGAGGGCGCGAAACTCTATACGCCGGACGGGCGGCACTTCATGGAGACGCATGCGCCGGAGTGGGGGGACCTGGCGCCGCGCGACATCGTGGCGCGCGCGATTCATTACGAGATGGTCACACACGGATACCCGCACGTGCTGCTGGATTTGGCGAGTACCATGCCCGGCGATCGCATTGTCGCGCGGTTCCCAAATATTCATGCCGAGTGCTTGAAGCACGGCATCGATATGACGGAGCGGCCGATCCCGGTGGTGCCCGCCGCGCACTATTCCTGCGGCGGGATCTTTGTGGATGAGTGGGGGCAATCGAGCATCCGGCGGTTGTACGCAGTGGGCGAAGTCAGTTGCACGGGGCTGCACGGCGCGAACCGGCTGGCCAGCACTTCGCTGCTGGAAGGACTCGTGTGGGGGGACCGCGCGGGCAGACACATTGCCGAGCATGACGGGCCCGCGCTGTATCCGCCGAGCGACGTGCCTCCCTGGCAGGAAGCGGACGACGAACAAGGGCCGGACGCGGTGCTGCTCCAGCATGACCACCGCAATATTCAAAACACCATGTGGCTTTACGTGGGTCTGGCGCGCAACGCGCACCGGTTGGGCCGGGCCTTGCGCGATTTGGGGAACCTGCGCGAATCGATCGAACAGTTCTACCGGACGAACCGCATCACGGACGAACTGATCGGGCTGCGCAACATGGCGCACACGGCCTTGATTGTCGCCGTCAGTGCGTGGCGCAACCGGCGGTCGTGGGGCGCGCATTACCGGGAAGACGCGGAAGAAGGGCCTTTGGGCGCCACGGCGAAGACCACACATATTGAATTTGATGCGAAGGCGGAATTCTAATTGAAATAGTCCGTTAGCAATTGGATTGTACACAAAATGTGTCGAAAGGGCTCGGCTCTTCCCGTAGCGTCCGGTCTCTGTGCCGGACGCAACCCTGCAACGAGGACTGGAACCTACGCAACGCCAAGATGTGCGAATAGCTTTGACGGGTGCTGCGTGGCTGCATCCGGTCCGCCGAGGCGGAAGACCGGACGCTACGGAAATGACCGTTTGGTTCCGGCTACGCCGGGTTAGGAATGAAGAACTAGACTATTTCGCCACCGGCTCCAGCGCCGGTTTGGGTTTCGGAGCAGAGGTCTCTACCGCAGGCAGTTCCTGCGCTTGGCGCCGGGTGAATTCTTCGAGCGATTTGTTCATGTACTTAAGGTAGCCGGGCGGGATGCCGTCGTAAATGCCCGTGCACAGCCACTCGTACTTGCCGTCCATCGCGTTGTTGGCGATGCGGTTATAGAGCGAATTGTGGTTGTGTTTGACCGCCTCGAAGTTGCGGCGGATGCGCTCGCGCGCGTCGCGGCAGAAGAGGTCGACGAGATCCTGCAATTCCTGCTTGTTTTCGGCGCGCGGCAGCAACGCCTCGGCGTAGGCCAGCGAGGCCGCCATCGCGAAGAGGTCGGTGCCGATATCCACGAAGCACGACATGATGATCTGTTCGCGTTCGAGTTTCTGCTGGTATTTCACCATGGTGTGGAACATCGTGCGCGCGAGGCGCTTCGCGGATTTCCCAATTGACGCCAAGTGCGCCCGGTTGGCGCCGTTGAGTTCGCGCACGTTGAAGTTACCGCCCGCGGGCAGCCACTGTTTCGGGTACCACTTCGCATAGAACGGCAGGAAACTTTTCCTCAGGTGCTGGCGCTTGTTCGTCTTGGGACTCAACAGCGGAATGATCTGGCGCACGTGTACGTCCATCGCTTCGCGCGCGATGAACAGACGCATGATTTCGCTGGTTCCTTCGACAATGCGCGCGATGCGCGCGTCGCGCAGGAACCGCTCCGCGGGCACCGGGTCTTCCCCGCGCATGGCCAGGGACTCCGCCGTTTCATAGCCGCGCCCGCCGCGCAGTTGCAGGAAATCATCGGCGATCTTGCAGCCGCTCTCCGTGGCAAAGTATTTCGCCATCGCCGCTTCCAGCCGGATGTCTGTTCCGCCCTTGTCGGCCATCGAGCAGCCCAGCCAGGTAATGGCTTCAATCGCAAACGTGTTTGAGGCCATCTGCGCCAGCTTGATCGCCGTGTTCTGGTGTTTCCCAATCGGCGCGCCCCATTGTTCGCGCTCGTGCGCCCATTTGCTGCCGTAACTGATGGCCTTCTTGCCGCCCGCGCCCGCCCCCGCCGGAATCGACAGCCGTCCCGTATTCAGCGTAATCAGCGCAATCTTCAACCCTTCGCCTTCTTTACCGATCAAGTTCTCCGCGGGCACCCTCACGTTGTCGAAGTTCAGCAGCCCATTGGCAATGCCCCGGATTCCCATGAAATCGCAGCGATGCACGACGCTGAAGCCCGGCGTGTCCGTCTCGACGACGAACGCCGAGATCTGCTGTTTCTCTTTGCCCTTCACGATGATAGACGGTGTTTTTGCCATCACCACCAGCAGTTCCGCCGCGGTGCCGTTGGTAATCCACAACTTTTGCCCGTTGATAATGTAATGCTTGCCGTCCTCCGTCGGCGTGGCGGTCACTTTCATCTTGGCCGGATCAGACCCGACATTCGGCTCGGTCAGCGCGAAGGCTGAAATCGCCCCCTTCGCCAGACGCGGCAGAAACTTTTCCTTCTGCGTTTTCGTCCCGAACAGTTTCAGCGGTTGCGGCACGCCAATGCTCTGATGCGAGGTCACCCAGGCCGCCGTCGAGGCGCAATAGCTGCCGATAAAGGCGGACACGCGGCTGTAGTTGATTTGGGAGAATCCCAGCCCACCGTACTCCTTCGGAATCTTCATCCCGAAGACGCCGATCTCCGCGAGCGCGCGAATGCCCTCGCGCGGCACCTCGCGCGTGCGGTCGACGTCGCTTGGGTCGATGTACTTCTCCAGGACCACGCGCACCTTCTCCATATACTCGTCGCCGATGCGCTTGTCTTCTTCGCTTTGCAGCGGATAGGGATGGATAAGCTCCCACGCCAGGTTCCCCTTAAACAATTCCGCCACAAAACTTGGCCGCGCCCACTCGGTTTCGCGCGAATCCTCCGCCACATCCAGTGACGCCTGCTTTTTCTTATCATCGAGTTGCATTTGAAATCGTGCCTCCACGCTGCCAGAAGGAAAAATCACCAAGAAAGGCCTCTTACCTACCGATAAGTATACGGCAGATCCTGCTTTTTGTCTAGCCCTCGTTGCGCGGCTGAAATCTCGCGTTTTGGGACCGGCCTCGAGGTCGCCTTTGACCCGGCCCGATTTCCCGAAGTTTCTTCCCAGGCGGCAGTATTCGAGTAGTCCGGGGTTGCCACACCCCGGACCACATCGCGCGCAGATCCCAGAGCGGGGGGGTGTGGCAACCCCCCGGTACTGGAGGTGGCTTGAGGGGGAGGACACCGGCAGCATAGGCTATGGGTCATGGAAGAACGCCTTGGAAACGCCCTTGCCGAGTTCAATGCGGCGCTGCTCCGGTTACGCGCGCGCCTGGACGCGGCGCCGCCACTGCGCGAAGCGGTCCTTGCGGATGCCGACGAATGGATCAGCCTGCTCCACTACAAACTGCTGCCGCATTTTGAGGGGGAAGGCTGTCTGGTGGCGGCTGTGGCGGGGGGCACGAACACGGGCAAGTCGACCGTGTTCAACATGCTTCTGGGCGAGGACATCAGCCCGGTGCGCAATACGGCTGCGGCCACTTCGCGGCCGGTGCTGGCGGGGAGCACGCGGCGCTATGCGGAATGCCTTGGAGGCAAGCTGGTGCCGGAATTTCAGGCCGAGGCACTGGGCGACCCGGAGGCCGTGATCCGTGGGACTTCCGCGCCGGAAACCTTGTTTGCCGTGCAATCAGACATGCTGCCGGACCGGCTTGTCCTGTTGGACACACCCGACGTCGACTCCATCGACCGTCAGAACTGGGCGGTGGCGGAGAACATCCGGGCGGCGGGCGATGTGTTGGTGGCCGTGCTGACAGGCGAGAAGTACAAGGATGAGCGCGTGGTCGAGTTCTTCCGGCGCGCGCGCCGGGCAGGCCGGCTCATCCTGCCGTTGATGAACAAGGCCGATCCCGACAAAGACTTCGACGTCGCGCGTCGGCAACTGGCTGATTTCTGTCAGGACACCGGCTGCGACGGCCCGGCCTTGTTTGCGGTCGCGCACGACTTCGCAATTGCGCGTGATTTTCGCGGGCGCAAGATCCATCCGCTCACGCAGGCGCTGCCGCTCCACGAGTACCTCGAACAGCTTGACGTGGAACAGATCAAGAAGAACGTCTATCGCGACACGGTCACGCATTTTGCGGAGTGCGCGGCAGCGTTTCTGGTGCGGGCGCGCGAGGAAGGCGCGCGGCTGCGCCAGGTCGTGCAGTCGTTTGACGCTCAGGCGCACGCCGTGGCGCTGCAGTATGCGCCCGCGCCGGGGGCCGCGGTGGGCGGGCTGTTTCATGAATTCGTGCAGGCCAAGCGCGGACGATTGGACCAGGTCATCGGGAGCGCGAGCCGGGCCGTCGCGCGAGGGATTTCCGCCGTGGGCCGCAGTGTAACGGGCGCGCTGCTGCGCCGGGCCACGTTCGAGAAACCCGCGCACGAAATCGATGAGGGGGAGCTGCGCACCGCGCACCGGGAACGCCTCGAGTCGCTGGCGCGCGGGCTGGCGGCCTCCTACTATGAACTGGCGCAGAACCTGCGCGAGCCGTTGGACGCACTCGCGCGGCAGGGGCTGGAAACGCTGGATCTGGAGGCAGCGATCGAACGGATCATTCGGGACACGTTGCAGGCCGAGGACGTGTCGCTGGCGTTTCGGCAGCACGCGCAGCGGCAGCTTGACCTGTGGTGGAATGAACATCCGATGCGCCGCCAGGCGATCATGGCGCTGGACAAGCTCCTGCTCCTCGCGCCGGCGGCGATCGCGAGCGCGATGGCGGTACATACGGGCGGCGTGGGCGTGGCCGAGGCCATGGTGGTGGCCGGTCCAGTCGCGGAACAATTTGCGGCGCGCGCGGTCGAGTTTCAATTTGGTGATAGGCTTTTTGACTTCATTTCGCCGTGGCAACAGGAACA
>JACPGD010000574.1 GCA_016182645.1 Candidatus Hydrogenedentota bacterium
CGGGGACTTAGCTTCGTAGGTTTTGCGATTGAATCCCTCCACCAGCCGGTTGTAGTCCTCCTGGTGGCCCAGGTCGTCCAGGTAGAGGGTGTAGAGGGGCGCCGTGGCGACCGCGCCGTCGCGAAAGCGGGGGCAACCGACATCAGTGTGGAGGGTGAAGCTCTTATACTGCCCGTCGCGCGTTTCGTGGAGTTTGAAGGGATAGAGCCGGCAAAGAATGGGCCGCGCCTCGTAGACATTGCACTTGCGCGTGCGCTTGTTGAGGAAGTAACACCCCCGCTCGTCCCGGCGCAACGCCATCATGAACTTCTCCCCGTCTACGCGGAGCCAGGCGGGATCGTTCTTGGGCACGCCCTCCAATTCTTCCGGACTGAGGAACTCCAGGAAACGGAAGGGGTTGGCCCCCGTGTTCTTCACGATGCGGATCACGTCCCAGGGCGTGGGTAGGCACACCACCTCGGTGCAGCAGTGGTTGCAGTGGTGACATTGAAACTGAACGAAGTCTTTACCCATGATTCCTGTCTCGTTCTGCCCTTCTTACAGCCCCGAAAGGGGCATTCGCACTAATCAGTACTTCCTGTTATACTCAGTAACGCGGCGAGCGCCTGCTTGTACATTGGGTGGAATGATCCGCCGTAAGGGTTCGGGCCGGCGCTACTTTGCAGGGGCATCCCTCGTGGGTGCTCCGGGAAGTGGCGCACAATGGTAGCGGAGAATGGGTAAATGCACAAGAACACCTTGGTCTCGTCACGTCCCTTGCCCGCGTTGGATGTGCAGTTCCTCGAGTTGATCCTCCTGATTCTCAAAGTGCTCGAGGAGATTGAGGACGTATTGGGCATCGATTTCCATCTTGGCAACAAGTAAGGGAACGGGGCTTGAAGCCCCGGCTACGGAGTCACGCATGGGCAACAGCAAACAAGTAAAAGCCATTCCCGCACCGGCGCTTCAGATTCAGATCATTCTCGAGGTCATCCTCCAGTTTCTGAACGTCCTGCAGGCCATCGAGCGGGTCTTTGGCATCAACTTCGGCGGAAACGACTAGGCGGTCCCGCCCGCAATAACTGTCGGGGTCGCACCGTCCTGCGGGCGCGAGGGCGCGGGGGGTACTTTTAGGTCTCCTGCGCTTCCAGCCAGCGGGTGGCATCAATCGCCGCCATGCACCCGCTGCCGGCGGCGGTGATGGCCTGCCGGTAGACATGGTCCTGCACGTCACCGCAAGCGAAAACTCCCGCCACGTTCGTAAATGAACTGTCGTGGTCGGTCTGGATATAGCCGTTTTCATCGCGGTTCAGCACGCCAGCGAACAAGTCGGAGTTGGGCTTGTGCCCTATGGCGATGAAGACACCGGTGCAACCAATCTCACGCGTTTCGCCCGTGGTCACGTCCTTGATGCGCACTCCCGTGACCCCGGCCTTATCATTGCCGAGCACCTCGTCCAGGACGGAATTCCATTCCGCGACAATTTTGGGGTGTTTGACCGCCCGCTCCGCCATGATCTTGCTTGCCCGGAATTTGTCGCGCCGGTGAACGATATGGACACGGCTGCCGAAATTGGTCAGGAAGAGGGCCTCTTCCATCGCTGTGTCCCCACCGCCAACCACCACAATCGGCTGGTTTCTGAATCGCGGCAGGGCGCCGTCGCACGTGGCACAGGCGGAAAGTCCGCGGTTGAGGAAGTGCTTCTCCGAAGGCAAGCCCAGGTACCTGGCATTGGCGCCGGTGGCCACGATGAGCGCCCGGCATTGCCAGGTCTCTTCGCCCGCCCAGAGCGTGAACGGGCGCTGGGTCAGATCCACTTTCGTCACCGTCTTGTAGAGGAACCGCGTACCAAAACGCGCCGCCTGTTTCTTGAAGTCTTCCATCATTTTGGGCCCCGTGACGCCCTCCGGATAGCCGGGATAATTCTCGACCTCCGTGGTGGTCATGAGCTGGCCGCCGGGCAGGATGTCCTGGCTGATTTCACCTTCCAGGACCAGCGGGTTCAGGTTGGCGCGGGCCGTGTAGAGCGCGGCTGTGTAGCCTGCCGGCCCGGAGCCGATTATGATGACGTTTTCCATGGCTGTCGTCCCCAAGACATAGATTCCGCCGCCGTATAGACGTAACGACAGCAAGATCGGGTTTTCAGAACCGCGCCCCCAGAGGCGCCGCCCCTGGAGCACCAAACGAAGGGAAGAGGATTATACGAGAGTGGCGAAAGAGGTTACAAGAGGACGGAGGGTCCCTCGTAGTGGCGCGCTCGCCGAGCGCGCCACTTTCCCGCGCGCAGGCCAACATGTCGTGCATTTTCGGGTCTGCGCGCCGAACAGTCGCGCGTTCGGCGAACGCGCGACTACTGATGCGCGTCGCGGTCAGAGAGCAGGGTAACGTCGGAGTGGATCCAGAGGAGTGAGGCGGGGAAGCGGGTGCTGATCTGACGTGTCAGGAACTGCTGAAGCGGAACACGTTTGGAAGCGCCGCTGACGATCAGGAGGATCTTGCGGGAGCGCAGGATGTCGCCCATGCCAAGGGTGAGGCCGTAGCTGGGTGAGAGCGCCGCAGGGGAGCCTGCCTGGAGCATGGGGTGAGCTTTTGATTCCTCCGCCAGTTCCGCTACGTGCACGGTGTCGCAGAGCCAGTCAGCGGGTTCGTTGAGGCCGAGGTGCCCGTTGAGGCCGAGGCCGAGCACACAAAGGTCGATGGGGCCGGAGGCGTCAAGGACCTCCGCATAGCGTCGGCAGGCGGCTTCGGGTTCGGGGGCGTCGCCAGGGATGGTCAGATAGCGGTCGGGCGTGATGTGCAACGGGCCAATAAGTTCCCTTTGGACGTAGTATTCGCAGGAGCCAGGATGCTCCGCTGGGAGCGGGCCCCATTCATCGAGTTTGAGGATGCGGAGGCGGGCGAAGAGGTCCGGGTTCTGAGCGCAAGCCTTGGCGAGGCCGCGGTACGCGCCGAGAGGGGAGGAACCGCTCGCGACACAGAGGAGGAGGTCGGGTTTATGTGGGAGTTCGTCGAGGATGAAGTTGGTGGCGGTGGCGGAGACGCTTTGGTAGTCCGACGAGGTGTGTAGGTGCAAATATTGAGACAATGTTTATTCCCTCTGTGGATATTTTAGCCTTTGGCAGAGTCCATCTTAGATGTGAAAACATGGGGAATCAATTGTGGTTCTGCATGAGGCTGTGGAGGACAAAAGCAAGACGGGTAGAACAATTGCAGGAGTTGGTCCGCGTGGAACACAGTCAGATTGCATATTGTTTTTTGTGCATGGGACGGCTTATGCTGACCTTGGTCTCGACTGTCAAGCCAAGTTAATGGTGATGCAAAATGATTGAGCATACAGCAGTAGTTATCAGCTCCCTTTCGGATGAAGGCATTCGTTTTGAACGCCGGATTCGACAAGCTCTGGAGAAATTCGGCATTAAAGTTCTACAACTGAACAGTAGCCAAGAATCTGGTGCTGTTTGGGCAGCTCTTGTGACTGACGCCATTACTAAAGCCGATTTCATTGTGGCTGAACTCAGTGACAGGAACCCGAATGTTGTCTATGAAATAGGTTATGCCCATGCCTTGGGGAAACACGTGTTCTTGTTTCCTCGCCAAGATGGAAGGGCTTTGCCGTCCGATCTCGCCGGCCAGCAGATGCTAATTTATTCGAGTGAACAGGACTTGGAGTCACTTGTCCAGGACAAGGTGCTGCCCCAATTGGGCAGACTGCGCATCGCCGGTAATTTCTGAGCGTGGGGGACGCATGCATAGTTGTTTTTTCATTATGCCGTTCAAGCCGGAATTGAATTTCGTCTATTTGTATTTGAAGTCTCATCTTTAACAACGACATTCGCTGCGGGTTGAGCGTGGCGATCATGACGTTCTCACCAAGCCACTCCTCGACAAGATTCGCGGACAAATCCTGGCGGCAGATGTTATTATTTGCGACATTACGGGCAAGAACCCCAACGTGTTCTACGAATTGGGTTATGCCCATGCATTCACAAAGCCTGTGATTCTGCTCACGCAAGATCCCCCCGAGCAGGCCCCTGTGGATGTCCGGCAGTTTGAGGTGGTGCACTATGATCTGTCAGACGCAGATCATTTGATATCACGACTCGACAATGCAGTGCACAATGTCTTTGTACACGAATTCGCCGACCTGTATGTAAAAGCATGTGCGCTGCTGTTCTCTTTCAACGATTCGATGGGGTCCAAATACGAGTCAGCGTCAAAGACAGAGTTTCAAGTAAGGGTAACCCATTCTCTTTCGACCTCCCGTTTGCCGGAACCGGACGATGTGAAAGGATTGCACGAATTCCTCCTGCCCAAGATCCTGAAGGAAGCTACAGACATTCAGTTGATGCAAAAAGTAATGCAATGGATAGAGCGACCGTAGTTCCCTCACCTTTGCTGCGCCACAATGTCACCTCCCCCAGCGTTCCACAAGCGGTTGTTTGAGCTGGCGGTTGATGGATTGGATGTCATCGTAGCGTTTACCGGCGTCGTGGAGGAAGAAGGGCATGAACGCCATTTTCTCGAGATAGATGGAGCCAACGGTGGCTTTGATGATGGGGCCGCGCTGGTAGTCGCTGAAGGGGTAGACCCAGCCGCGGGTGAAGTAGGTGACGGGCGTGCCCCAGAAATGGTGGTAGTAGAGGTAGAAGGCGGGACGGTGCACGGTGGCTTCGCCCAGGGTGGGGTTGAAGGCCGTGCTGACCTGCACAATCTCCCCGATGCCGAAGTCTTGTTCTTCGTTCGTGAGCGCGAGCCAAGGCACATCGTAGTCGACGCGGGTGGCCCATTCGTCCTGCCAATTGGGGCCGTGCAGGCCGCGGATGGTCTTGAGCTTGCCGTTCTTCTCTTCCCAGACGAAATCCGTCACGAGGTCCGCGTTGAGCACCAACTCGCCATTGCGCAGGGCATTAATGTTGAGTGGGTCGCGCACTTCGAGCGAGGTCGTGGCTTTGACATAGGGAACCGAGGCGTAGAAGGAGGAGGTGACCGAGGCGAAGACTTGCGGCGTGCTGGCGGGCATGCGGCCGCTGTTGGTGATACGAAAAAGAATAGGCCCGCGCGTGGTGACGACCGTCTGATCGGGCGGGTCCCAGGCGAAGGTGTGGCCCCACATGCCATTGTCGGAGAAGGAATCGGGGTTCCAGTGGGCGGCGTTGCTGAGGCTGTTGGTGAGCAGCGGCGCGGGATTCTCCGGGCGGCCCTTCAACTGGAACGAGGCGATCTGCCCGGACTTGTCGTCCAGGTCCGCCTTGAAGAACTTATTCTCCACCATCGCGCCCAAATCTGGTCCCTCCACGAGGAGGTCAGTGGTTTCGGGCACATAGGCCGTTGCATTGGGGTTGTCATAGGCGAAGAGATAGACCTTCGCCTCATGCGCCGGGACGGAGGCGAGGAAGGCAACGTTCACGGACTGGCTGGGGTGTTGAAGGTAGTTTTCATTGCTCGTGCCGGGGGGCGTACCCGTGAAGGTCTGATGATTGAAGACCTGGAAGTTGATGGCGTCGGCCCGGTGCGCCGCTTCATTGACTTCATAGACGCGCAACTCCCGTGCGAGACCAGTGGTATGTTCCGCGCGCGCGGCGATGGTGCACTCGAACGGTTCGTGCTCGCGGGCTTCTCCAGCCGTTTCTTCGAGCACCACGGTCTGGTAGTGGCGATACCCCTCCGGGCCGCCACCGACAAGCGGCGTCTGCGCCTCAAAGGTTTTTTTGACGCTCGTGGCCTTGCCATCGGCGCCGGTGGCGGTGATGTCGATGTCGACGCGGGCGTGTTCGTTGTTGTGCCAGAGCGAGCGCGCCACCAGGACGACATTGGGCGCGCTCGAGGCCTTGCGTGTGATCCAACCGCTCTGGACGTGCGAGAAGCCATCCACGAAGACGTAAAACGACTCGCAGTCCACGCCGTTGTAGCGGACCTTGGTGGCGGTGGCGGAACTGCCTTCGGACCAGTCGCCCATGGCAACGACAACTTCGTAGTAGGGATGTTCGGGTGTGGGCGCATAGAAGGACATGGCGTCCACATCTTTTGGATCATAGGGCTTGTTGTAGAGGACCTGGCCGTCGCCGACGTCATGGCCGCGCTCGACGCTCTGCACGCGCGCGGCATTCGCGGCGCTCGCGATCACGAGGATGGCAGCCAAGAGAATTGCACGAAGAATGGTGGAACCCATGGTTAGTTCTCCTTCTTGCTGTCGGCTTTGTGCGCGCTGACGGCGCCGGCGACGCCTTCGTCGAACGGCATGGTCAGGATGGGCATGACCCATTTTTCCGGGGCGCGCTGGTTGGTGGGCATCCATTCATAGACGAAGAGCGGGTGCTTCAGGCGCGTCCTTGTTTCCTCGATGAGGCTGAAGGGGTTATCGCCCTCGCTGAAGCGGAAGGGCAGCCAGGCGTTCTTTTCGTAGTAGAGGCTGCCCTTGCGCACCGGCATGAGGCGGGTCATGTTGTTGCCGGCGAACGGATAGACGATGCCGCGCGACCAGTAAACCCAGGGGCCGTTCTGGACATAGATGTAGGGCTGGCCCTGGCTGCGCATATCGCCGTAGCGGTTCGTGTTCACGTACTCGAGTTGCACACTCGCGAAACCCACCTTCTTCTCGCGATTGACCAGCGCCATCCAGCGCGTATCCGGCGGGATATCCAGAGCGTGCACGGGATGCAGCTTGGTTTTGTCATTGATGGGCAGGCTCTGCACCTTGCCCATCGCGTCCAGCCAGATGAACTCGTTCAACACGGCGTGATTGAAGACGATTTCCAGGTTGCGCAACGCGGACACATACGTATCGCGCGCGGATTCCATCAAGGTCGTGAAGACGATGTAG
>JACPGD010000074.1 GCA_016182645.1 Candidatus Hydrogenedentota bacterium
GAACCTGGCGCCGAAGGAACACCGCGACGCTCAGAGCCACGAGATTGCCAAGCGCGTGCGCCCGCCCATCCAGGAGATTGCGCGGCGGTATGGGGCGCGTGTGAAGGTGGCGGAAGTGCCGCCGGGCCCGCCCGTGCTGCAGACGCTGGTCGCGGAGATTTATGGGCCGGATTACGGGCGCCAGATGGAAGTTGCGCGGCAGGTGTTCGAAGTGTTTGAGCAAACCGACGGCGTGGTGGACGCGGACACGTATGTCGAGGACGATCAGGTCAAGTACGAAGTGCGTGTGGACCAGGAGAAGGCCGCGCTGAACGGCGTCTCCGTCGAGCAGGTGAACACGACGCTGCGGCTGGCGCTCGAGGGCACGGGCGTGGGCCTGTTGCACGCACCGCGGGAGAAGGAAGACGTGCCAATCCTGTTGCACCTGGCGCGGGCGGAGCGCTCGAGCGTGGACGCGCTGAAACAGATCAAAGTGGCCGGCGCGGCGGGCAACCTGGTGGCGATGGGCGAAATCGCGCGGATCGAGGAGGTGGTGCAGGACAAGAGCATTTACCACAAGAACTTGATGCAAGTGGTGTACGTCACGGCCGACGTGGGCGGCAAGGCGGAAAGCCCGGTGTATGTCATTTTCGCGCTCATGAAAGGAATCGCGGCCTTGACGATTCCCGAAGGCTACGAGATTGACCAGTATTCGACCCAACAGCCGTTCTCGTCGGAGAGAATTGCGCTGAAATGGGACGGGGAATGGTTTGTGACCTATGAAGTCTTCCGCGACATGGGCCTGGCCTTCGCCGCGGTGCTGGTGTTGATTTTCATCTTGGTGGTGGGCTGGTTCCAGTCGATGAAGACGCCGTTCGTCATCATGGCGGCAATCCCGTTTTCGCTGGTGGGCATTTTGCCGGCGCACTGGCTGATGGGGGCGTTCTTTACGGCCACGTCGATGATCGGCTTTATCGCGGGCGCGGGGATTGTCGTGCGTAATTCGATCATCCTGGTGGATTTCATAGAGTTGCGGCTGGCGGAGGGCATGCCACTGGCCGAGGCCGTGGTGGATGCCGGCGCGGTGCGGTTCCGCCCCATGTTGCTGACAGCGGCGGCGGTGATTGTGGGGGCATCCGTAATTCTCTTCGACCCGATCTTCCAGGGGCTGGCCATTTCGCTGATGGCCGGCGAGGTGGCATCATTGCTGCTCTCGCGCATGGCGGTGCCGCTGCTGTATTACCTGTCGCGGCGGGCGGAGGTGGCGGGGTAGGCGTTAAGTCTCGTCTGATCAGTCTGGCCAGTGGGACCAGTCAGACGGGTCGGAATTCTCACAATTGACCTTGCCGCTGAAAAACGGGAACTTCTTGGAGCAGCCGCTTGCCAAGGCGGTCCTTTGCGACTTCCAGATCGTAGTGGCTTTGCAGATTCAGCCAGAAATGGTCGGAAGTGCCCAAGTAACGTCCAAGGCGCAAGGCGGAATCAGCGGAAACGGCGCGCTTTCCATGGACTATCTCGTTGATGCGGCGCGCGGGGACATGGATGTCCTTCGCCAGGCGGTATTGACTAAGTCCCAGGGGGATCAAGAATTCCTCCTGTAAGACCTGGCCGGGATGCGTGGGCGGTAGTTTCTTGGGCATGGCTTCACCTTTCAATGATAGTCCGTGATTTGAACATCATGTGCTGCGCCGTTTTGCCAGCGGAAACAGATTCTCCATTGGTCAGTGATGCGGATGCTGTATTGCCCTTGCCTATTGCCGCTCAGCTTTTCAAGCCTATTACCTGGTGGTGATTTCAATTCATCAAGAGCTTCCGCCGCGTGAAGCATGACCAGTTTTCGCTGTGCAATGTGTTGCACACATTGATCGATCTCTCTTACGCGTTCGCGATGAAAGACTCTTCGTGTCATTCTATCGCGGAAAGAGACGATCATAAAGCGATAATAACGCACGACGTTAATAGGATCAAGCGATTGGAGGGCCGGAGCTATTGGGTTTGATTGACCCCGCCGCGGCCACCGCCACCACCCCGTCCGCCGCCGCCCCAGCCGCTGCGGCCACCACCGCCGAAGCCCCCGCGTCCACTCACCGGCATGCGGAACATGGGATCCTCAAGCGTACTGCGGACATCCTGTACGAAGCGGTCTTGGGCGTTGCCTGACACGCCATATTGCTGCGCCATTTGTTGGAGCATCGAGTTTTGTTGCTCGCGGACCGTGGTCCGCAGATCGCCCATGATGGCGCCCATCTGCTCGCGGAGTTGCTCCCGTTGCTCGTCGGTTTCGGCGTCGCGCATCTGCTGGCGCAGATCGAAAAGCTGGTCGGAGTAGTCGGCGATGGCCGCAAGCCGTCCCTGGGCCACCGGGTCGGTGGCCTTCTCCGCCGCCTCATTCAAGTACCCGTAAAGGCCCTCGCGCATGCGCTCGCCCCACTCGGCGCGGCGTTGTTCCCATTCCTGGCGGCGCGCTTCGCGTTCTTCCGGAGTAGCCTCCTCGTCCTCCGCGCCTTCCGCGCCATTCCGCTCCATGCGCGTGCGGGGCAATGGCCCGTCAAATTCCAACAACGACGCGAGATCCTCCGGTGGGCCGCCGGCAGCATCATCGACAGGTGGGACGACCGCGGCCTGAAGCCGATCAAGTTCTTTATACAGTTCAGCCAGTTTGGCCAAGTTCGCCGCGTTTTCCGTTTCGAGGCGGGCCAGCCGTTCCTTGGCCGGGACGGACTCGGTCTGGACGGCCGCGAGTTGGCGGGCCAGTGTGGCGCGCGCCTGTTGTTCCGCCAGAAGCTGGGGCAGGAGTTGGGCCCGGAGGGCCGCGGCGCCGACGACGAGGCCGAGCACCACACCAGCGATTGCGAGGAGAATAGTCTTTGCCATGGCTTGTTAAACCCCAATTTGTTCCGGCGGTTCCGGAGGGTCTGTACATAGACTTCATGGACGAAATGGAATTGATGGACGACGATTTCGGAGGGGGACCGTTCTTGCACCGTTGCGTTGCGGGTACGTATGCTACCTCTTTCACTTTTTTCAGGCATCAGCGGAACGAGGGACCAGCATCATGGCTAAGACCAGGCAAACGACATCCAAGATTCAGGGGAAGTACCGGTTTTCATTCGGACCGTGGAACATCGACGAGGGGACGGACCCGTTTGGGCCACCGGTGCGCAAGCCGATCCAATTGGCGAAGAAGATGCAGGCGGCCAAAGCCATGGGCTTTGACGGCATGCAGTTTCACGACGACGACGCGGTGCCGGAATTGGACGGGAAAGCGCCCGCGCAGATTGAGAAGGAGGCAAAGCGCGTCCGAAAGATGCTCGAAGGCGAGGGGCTGCTGGCGGAGTTTGTCGCGCCGCGGCTGTGGTTTTCGCCCAAGACCATCGATGGCGCCTACACCAGCAATGATCCGAAACATCGGGCGTATGCCATCGAGCGAACGAAGAAGGCCATCGATATCGCACACTACCTCGGAACGCGGAGCATCGTGCTGTGGCTGGCGCGCGAGGGCACCTATATCCGCGAGAGCAAGAACGCGCGGCGGGCGATCTTGCAAATCCGCGACGCGATCAACGAATTTCTCGAGTACGACTCGAAGACGGTGTTCTTGATCGAGCCGAAACCGAATGAGCCGGTGGATAGCGCGCTGATTTCGACCGCGGGACACGCCATAGCTCTAGGCTATCTGACCACCAACCCCGGCCGCGTGGCCTGCCTGATCGAGACGGCCCATTCGATTCTGGCGGGCCTCGACCCTTCCGACGATATGGCCTTCGCATTGGCCCACGACAAGCTCCTGAGCGTGCATCTGAACGATCAGGGCAACCTGAAATTCGACCAGGACAAATCGTTCGGGTCATTCAACCTGCGACGGGCCTTCAATCAGATTCGCGTATTGGAAGAGTACGCCTATGGCCGGCGCGGCGAGTGGGTCGGGCTGGATGTGAAAACAATGCGGACGCAGAAGCAGGACGTCAACACGAAACACCTGAGCAACAGCCTGTCCACGTTCAAGTTCCTGTTGGAGAAGGTGGCGACGCTGGACAAGAAGCTCGAGGCAGATCTGATTGCGGCCCGCGATTATGAAGAACTGGATCGGTATATCCTGTGCCATTTGATGGGGGTGTCGTATTGAGTCGTTAATCATTCTAGGTCGTATCATTCGCGCTCAGTTTAGTGCGGATTAGCTGCGATCTTTCCCTGTATCTATTCGATGTTTTCGTTCATGCGCGAACTCCTTCCAAAATCCAAGGAGGAAGGAAGGAGGAATGAGGCGAATTTCGAACTCGGAACCCAACTCGATGAAGATTTGTGCTTTTTATAGCCGGGGACCGCATTATGTCCGGGTGCTGCGCGGGTTGCGCGAGCGCTATCCAGAAGCGCGGATCACCGCCTTGGTGCCCCCCGAGTTTCCGCATGCACCCATTGCCGCGCTGGTGGACAACATCGAACACCACGAGTGCGCCATGTACGGCCTGCACTGTTGGCCGGCGCTCTTGCGGCTTGTGCGGCAGGTCCGTGCGGGCCGCTACGACCTATTCGTTCTGATGTTCGACAGCACCCGTTTACGAGCGGTGGCTGCGGTGAGCGGCGCGCCGGAACGATATTGTTACACGCTGGACGGGCGGTCCTTGCCACTGGACGAGTGGCTGGTGGGGCAGTGCCTGAAGGTGTTCTGGCGGAACCTGTGCGGGCGCATGACCTATGCGCGCGTGCGCTGCAGCGTGGCCTGCCGGAAGGTATGAAGGAAGGATGAAAGAGGAAGGAGGAAGGATGAAGGAGGAGGTGAAGGAAGATGGGAAACCTGAAGACTTGGGATTGAGAACGAAGCGATTTGCCCTCCGTATCATCAGGTTATACAGCCGACTGCCAAAGTCGGTTGAAGCTCAGGTGATGGGCAAGTAGGCGCTGCGTTCGGGAACTTCGGCCGGCGCGCACTTCAGGGAGGCTCTACGGGCCCGGTCCACGGCCGAGTTCATCAGCAAGGTGGAAGGCGGCCTACAGGAACTGGAGGAGACGCAATATTGGATTGAGTTACTTGGTGAGTCAGGAGTTGTGCGTTCGGAATTGCTGGCAGACCTCTATCAAGAAGGAGATGAACTGTCTGCAATTCTGGTCACCTGCGTCAAGAACGCAAAAAAGAAGCAAGGGCGAAAATTCAACCTCTCCCGTTTGCCATTCATCCTTCATCCTTCATCCTTCATCCTTACTTCACAGCACTTTCACGCGCATGAGCACCGCCGTACCGAGCAGAAGCACGAGGCTCTCGATGCCGTAGAATGTCATCAACGCCTGGTGAATGCCGCTAGTGAAGCCGTAGCTGTGCAGGCCGACCCCGAGCAGGTTGACGCCGAACCAGGAGAAGGCCACGATAATCCCGCCGAACACCGCCGCCATATTGACGCCGAAATCGCGGATGTACCCGCCCATGCGCGCATGGAGCACGGCCAGGCCCCAGAGCACGATCATGAGCGCGCCATTTTCCTTCGGGTCCCAGCCCCAGAAGCGCCCCCAACTTTCGTTGGCCCAGATGCCGCCAAGGACCGTGCCGAGTGTGGCGAACAGGAGGCAGAAACAGAGCACGCCGTAGGTCATGCGGGTCACGCTATTGTAGAACGCCTTGTCGCCGCGTCGAAAACCGACAGCCCGGCCCAGAATGAACACATGGGCGATGGCGGCGGCGAGCAGCCCTGCCGAATAACCAATCGTTACCGTGGTGACGTGCGTGGAGAGCCAGAAGTTCGTATCGAGCACCGCAATCAGGTTAGGCATCGTATCGCGCCCGTCGATCATCTCGTACTTGTTGGCCAGGAAGAGGCCGAGCGCGCCGAGGATGGGCGCGACCGACAGACCGATGCGGCGGCGGTTCATGAATTCGATAATGACCGAAACAAGCACGGCGACGGCGCTGATGAAAATAATCGTCTCATAGAGCGTAGTGACCGGTGGCCGTTCGCGGATGATGCAGCGGAGCGTAATGCCATAAAGGTGCAGCGTCAGCGGCACCAGGAGAAAAAGCAGGGTCAGCCAGGCCAGAAGCCTGCGCTGCGGAAACAACCACGTGATGGCCACTAAGATAAAGGCAAACGTGTAGAGCATGAGGCTGTTGTAGAAAGGCTGGGTCTTGTAAAGCAGGACTTCAGTGGAGATCTTCGCATATTCGTCCCGCGCCGAAGCCAGCGCTTGCAGGTTCTGTTGCATGGCCTGGATTGACACCTGAAACGCGGTGCGGTCGTTTTTCTGTTGTTCGAGGACGCCCAAGGTCTTCAAGATACCCAGTTGTGCCTCGGGGAGTTTTCCTTCGTTCAGGGCCAGGCCAAGCATTTCGGCGGGGGTATACCAACTTTCATCCGCGCCGGCCGGTGGCGGCAACAACGCCAGGGCCGAGCTGTCGCTGCTGATATTCTCCGCGTTTTCCAGGAAGCGCATCGC
>JACPGD010000583.1 GCA_016182645.1 Candidatus Hydrogenedentota bacterium
TCTGGCCGCAGGGCCACCAGATGCTCAATTTGCTGACCGCAAATCTCCGGCGCCAGCAGCGCGTCCGTTCCCACCCCCTGCCCACACGTCCGCTTGATAAAGCGGTAGCTTTTCAGACGGTCTTCGGCGTCCACTTCAACGCGAATGATCTCCGTCACATCAGTGCAGGGCATCGTTATCCAAAGGCTTTCTGGGTTTTCGCGGCAAACACGAAATCGCTCTCGGTCAACCCGTCAATCTTGTGCGTCCAAATGGTCACCTTCACCATGCCGTAGGTCAGCAGAATGTCGGGATGGTGGTTCTGCGCTTCCGCGATCTGGCCCACGGCGTTCACAAATTCGAGCGCCGTGGCAAAATCGGGAAACTCAAATTCCTTCTCGAGATGGTGTTCTTCCACCAGTTGCCAATCACTGGCAAGCTGCCCGAACAGCTTCTGAAGTTCTTCACCCTTCAACGGCGGAACACCACCCTTGCAGGGCACACACTCTTTCTTGGCCAACACATCCACACCTTCAGGCATCGTCGTTCTCCTTCTTCCACTCCGTCCATTCTATCCATCACCCGCCGCAAAAGCGCTCAGACATCTATGACTTTGGCCGGCCGCGGATACCATAGGTTCAGATCAGAGCGGTGGTCCAGACTGACCATGCCAAGACGCACCGTGTAGGGCGTTTCGTTGGCGCAGTGGTAGGTAACTTCCATGTCTGCGATCTCCCAGCAACCCTCGCGCGGGCCTTGCAGCAGCAAGCTGTGCGGAAAACTGCGCGGCTCTCCCCGAAGTTCGAGGGTTTCTCCCGTGCCGGCCCCGCCAGTACATTCGTCAAAATCGAGTGGAAAGCCATTGATCGAGTACTGCGGCGGCTGCTTCGGCCCCTGGGCGCCCGTCCGGATCTTCACGTGAAACGTATCCAACCGCGGCATAGGTCAACCTCCCATGCCCGCAGGCAGTTCGCGAAAATACGGATTCGTGCCCGCCAGATGGTCCGTCTCATCCAGGATGGCGCCCAATTCGGGCACCGCCCCGCGAAACAGTTGTTCCACGCCGCCGCGTAGCGTCACGGAGGACGCGGCGCACCCTTGGCAACCGCCCCCCATTGTAATAAAGGCCGTGTTCCCTTTCACCCGGTTGAGGATGATCACGCCGGAGTGGGATGCGATACCGGGGTTCAATTCTTCGTCGATCACCGCCTGGAGTCTATCGCGGATTTCCGCCTCGCTTGGCACGCTATCTTGCCACTCGGGCTTCACGACGGGCATGCCGCTCTTCAAGTGGGCACGAATCTGATTGCCCATTGCCTTTGCTACTGCCTCCCACGGTTGGCGGTCCACACCGTCGCGCGTGACCGTCAGCGTCATCTCATGGATGAGGACGCTGCGAACACCACCGAGTTCGAAAATCGCGGCGGCCAGGGGCGATTGGGCGTAAGCGGTTTCTGGATCGGGACACCAGAAGGAAAGGCCCTCGAGCACGGGGCGATCCACGAGTAAGGTGTACTTGTCCTCCACCGGATCGTATTTGGCCTTGATGCGGACGTCCGCGCTCCAGCCGCTCGTCTCCTCTTCATCCACCACAACCAGCGCCTGCACCACCCGCCGCAGTTCCATGAACTCTTCCTCGTCCTCGTAATCGTTCAACGACACCTCTTCGCGCGGCGCTTCGGTCCCCGCCCGTGCCGGGGTGCCCAAATCCGTTTCCTTAAATACTTTGGAAAACCAGGATGGCATGGTTATCCTCCCTATGCAGCAAGTCTTGCGTTACAAGTACTTAGACAATCGGCGCGAAGCGTTCATTCCAGGGCGCGGCGTGTCTCAAGTCGCGCCAAGGACTGCCAGCAGCAGCCACAGCACCTGAAAAACATACACCACCGGCAGCAACAGCAGCGCAACCAGTCCCCATACCCCCTCAAGCATCTCACACTTTCCTCCCAATGAGTCCCCAGAACCCACAACTCATAACTCACAACTCAGAACTAATCTCCCGCGCACACCAGGTAAACAGTGCCGCCCACTCCAACCGTTGCCGCCCCACCAAGGGCTCCGGGTTCTGCACGTGATGGGCCTCGACCTCGTCCACAAACTCGTGCCCGTTATATTCGGGCAACGCATCCATGGCGGGATGCCAGCCGGCGCGGCGGTACCAGTAGTGGCTGTTGCTGAAGTCCCCTTCGCGCCGGTGCATGATGGCATGCCAGAACCACCCCGTCGGCGTTTCAATGCCCTGGCTGATGGCATGACTCCGGTCCAGGTCGTCTACATACAGCCACAGCCCGGCGCACAGTGGGGGAGAGCCACCCACCTCCGGATGTTCCTGAATGATTTGTTCCACTATTTTCAGCACGTTGAAAGGCGCGGCATGCTTCGGCGTCAACTCCGGCATCGCCCGGTCCAACGGCAAGTGCTGGAGCAGCGGTTTCACCGCGCCGGCTATCGGTTCCGGCAATTCCATATTCGTTCCTCCATCCTGTATTCTACGCCTCTCAACGCAAAAGTGAGAAGCCAGAACCGAAATCTTCAGTTTGGGAACTCAGAACTCACAACTCAGAACTAATCTCTCGGGGGTAGACATGAACGACTCTATACGCCTCTACGACCGCGTGCTCCGCTCGCTCTTTGTTGCCCTGGCGGTAGGGCTGGGCTGGGGAATTCGTGGTGACTTAGGCCACGAGTTGGGCGCTGCCTACCCGGGCGCGGCGCTGGGGCTGGCCTTCGCCTATGTCTCGGGCCAGGCATCGATGTTCAAGTGGATGCCGTATCTCGGCGCCGCCGGGGCGCTCGGCATCTCCCTTGGCGGCATGATGAGCTACGGCATCCTCCACGGCTATGCGCAATCCGACACTTTCCTCAATTATTCGTATGGTTTCTTCACCCTTCTTCTGGAAGGCGGCGCCTGGGGCTGTGGCGGCGGCGTGCTCATCGGGTTGCTCCTCGAAAAACAACGCCTCAGGGTCAGCGAGTGCCTCAGCCTCGCGGCGACCACCCTCCTGATCGGCGCTCTCTTCTATTATCTCATCGTCCATTTGATTGGCTTCCACATCAATCCGCCGCGCAACGACCTGAGCATCGGCTTCACCGGCGGCGTCCTGGGGCTGCTTGCCTGGCTGATTGACCGCAAGAAATGGTATGCCACCAAAGGCGCGGTGCTTGGCTTCGTCGGCTTTGGCATCGGCATGGCCCTCGGCCGCCTGCTCGGCAATGCCAGCACGCTTCAGCCCTTGGCGGTCAATCACTGGAACATCATGGAGTGCAGCGTCGGTTTTATCGGCGGCTTCATCTTTACCTTCGGCATGCTCGGCAAAGAAGTCGCCCCGCCCCCCGACGACCGCGACTTCCGCTTCGTGGGGCTGCTCTCCTGCTTTGGCGTGATGGCAATCCCATTGTTCCACCTCCTTGGCCGGATTGAAATCCAGAAGAAGCTCGGCGGGTGGAGCGCCGCCTTAGCAGGGTACGGATACGCCAACCCGGACGAGCGTGCCCAAAACGTCCTGCGCCTCATCCTGGCCGTGTGTGCCGTGGGCTTGGTCGCCGCCTACGTCTGGTCGCTCTTCTGGCGCGCGGACAAGACCAGCCGCTCCGCATTTCCCGTTCTCATTCTCTCTCTTCTGATGATTCTCTTCCAGAACCTTAACGCGCTCTATTTCTGGTACCCGCGCCAGCCCAACACCATCAACATGCACTTCATGTTTTGGATCTTTCTCGCGCTGATGCTCTTGTACGCCATGCTCAGACGCCACGAACCCGCCGTCGTACCCGACGAAAAAGCAGACCACATCAACTGGTTCCGCTACATCGGCGGTACCATCGCCGCCTATCTCGTCATCATCTACATCGCCGGGTTCGTCAACGGCCCCACCACCATGCCTTCCGCCAACACCCGCTGGCCTGTCTGGGTCTGGAAAGACGGCCCCTTTCCCCGCGATCAAGAAGTGAAAATAGATCTCTTCAGCCGCTGGCGAAACTGAATGTTCCCCAGTAGTGCCGCGCTCGCCGAGCGCGGCACTGTTTTGACTCCGGCGTTTACTGCCGGTATCAATTGAGTTGGGAGATTCGCTCGTTTCTTCTAGCCGAGGCCATCAAACTGCTGTCTGTCGCATCGTGTCCGCCATCTCCAGAATGAGTGCCGTATCCCCCTGCTCAGCAAGTGAAACACAGCAACAAGAAAACGCATCTTGATGTCTTGGTCCTCGGCGCCGGGGCGGCGGGGATGATGTGCGCCATTGAGGCGGCGAAACGCGGGCGGCGTGTGGTCGTGCTCGAGCGCAACCGCGAGATGGGGGAGAAGATCCGTATTTCGGGCGGCGGCCGCTGCAATTTCACCAATATCGGCGCGGCGCCAGGCTGCTATGTCTCCGAGAATCCGCGCTTCTGCACGTCGGCCCTGGCCCGCTATTCGCCGCGGCACTTCATTGAATTGGTCGAGCGCCACAAGATTGCCTATCACGAGAAAACGCTCGGACAACTCTTCTGCGACACCTCCTCGCGCGAGATCATCGCGCTGCTCCGCAATGAACTTGTCTGGGCCGGTGGCGAACTGCGCACGGGCATCGAAGTGGGGGAGGTGCAGCGGCTGGACCGGTACCACGTGGCGACAAGCGCGGGAGTGTTCGCCAGTGAGACGCTCGTTATTGCCACCGGCGGCTTGTCCATCCCGAAGATGGGCGCGACCGATCTCGGCTACCGCATTGCCCATCAATTCGGCCTCCGCATTGTCCCCTGCGCGCCCGGGCTCGTGCCGTTCACGTGGGGTCCATTGGAGCGCGCGTTGTACACCGACTTGTCGGGGATTTCCGTCGATGCCGCAATCCGCTGTAACGACCGCGAGTTCCGGGAGAGCTTCCTCTTTACGCACAAAGGATTGAGCGGACCGGCAATCCTTCAAATCAGCAATTATTGGAATCCTGGAGACAACATTGAGATAGATCTCGTTCCCGAGACAGGCCCCGAAGCCCTCGTCGCGAAGAAGCAGGTGGGCAGCCGCGCGGAACTCGGTACCCTCCTTGCCGAGTGGTTGCCGAAGCGTCTGGCCCTGCGGCTCTCCGATTTGCAGGGGTTTCGTGGCCCTGTCTCTGAACTTTCAGATGCGCGCTTGCGCCACGTCATGCGTGCCTTGAAGCGCTGGGAAGTGCGTCCAGCGGGAACCGAAGGCTATGCCAAAGCGGAAGTCACCCGCGGTGGCGTCGACACCGCGGCCTTGTCCCCGAAAACCATGCAGGCGCAATCCGTCCCCGGCTTGTTCTTCATCGGCGAAGTCGTCGACGTCACCGGCTGGCTCGGCGGCTACAACTTCCA
>JACPGD010000582.1 GCA_016182645.1 Candidatus Hydrogenedentota bacterium
AGATCCAGCACGAGTGCCGGTTGTGTCTGGACGATATAGGAGGAAATCCTGTGTGCGATCCGTTCGCCCAGGGAACCGTGCTGGTCACCGGGGAACGAACGGTTCAAGTCTTCCTGACTGACGGTAATATTGCGGGTAGCGGTTTCGAATCCAATGGGATTCATGAGCGGAAAGGCCAGGACGGAACCGCGCAGGAGTTTGTGGCGCCGGATGCGCTTGAAGACCTCCTGAATGACGATGATGCCGCCGACCTCATCGCCATGGGCGCAGGCCGTCAGCCAGACCACGGGCCCCGGCAGGACACTTTCGGCGGCCATGAGCGGGAGCCGGCGGCGGGACAAATCCGAGCCGGTCAGGATTTTGAGGAAAGAGTAGCGAATGCGGGTGGTGGCCGGGTCTTTGCGCGTTATCATGCACTTGCTTTCCAGGGCCGCTTTCGGGCTTGATAGGCAGCCTAACGATAGCGGGTGGGGGAAGTCCACTCCATGTGGACATCATAGACTTGATGGACAAGAAGGACATGAGACAGACGTTGAACAGGCTGCTTTGCCGGATAGTGATCGGGGTGGTGTCGTGTTTTTCGGCGGCGCATGCGGAGCCGCTTCGCGACTGGACCGTCTTCCAGGAGGCGGAAGGTTTCCAGCCCGAGGTCGATTTCGGCTCGGACGTGGCCATTGTCTATGGGACCCACAATTTCGAGGCGCGCGTTCAAGGCTGGCGCGAGCACGGCTACGGCGTGAGTATGATGACGGGCATTGCCTGGGGCGCCTATGGCGCGTACTACGGCAGCGGCGACGCCTTCAAGCGCGATGAAGTGCAGACGGACAAGAACGGCAAGCTCTTTATGCACGGCGACAGCACCGACGTGGGGTATAACGTACCCTCGGAAGCGTATGTCGAGTTCATCAAACAGTACCTGGCGCCGCCCATCCGTGCGGGCGTCCAGGCGATTTATCTGGAGGAGCCGGAATACTGGGCGGACACGGGCTGGAGCGAGTCCTTCAAGCGAGAATGGCAAGAGCACTTCAACGAGCCCTGGCGGCCGCCCAATTCGAGCGTGGACGCGCAGTACCGCGCGAGCCGTCTCAAGTACGAACTTTATTTCGAGGCGTTGCGCGATGTAATAGCGCACATTAAGCAGAGCGGTTCCGCGCAAGGCCACGACATCGAATGCCACGTGCCCACGCACACGTTGCTGAGCTACGCCCACTGGCGGATTGTCAGCCCGGAGTCACACCTCGTGGATATTCCGGGCATGGACGGCTACATCGCGCAGGTGTGGACCGGCACGGCGCGCACGCCGAACATTTACGCGGGCGAGCGGCGCGAACGCACCTTTGACACCGCTTTTCTGGAGTACGCGCAGGCGGTCAGCATGGTGCGCCCCACGGGACGGAAGCTGTGGTTCCTGGCTGATCCGGTGGAAGACAACCCCAACCGGAGCTGGAATGACTACCGGCACAACTATGAGGCCACGGTCATCGCCTCGTTGTTGTGGCCGGAGGTGTACCGGTACGAGGTCATGCCTTGGCCGCACCGGATTTTTCGCGGGGCCTATCCCAAAGTGGATCTCGACACCAGCGGCGGCGCGCGCGAGGGCATTCCCGCGGACTATGCCACGGAGCTCCTCACCGTCATCAGTGCCTTGAACGACATGAAACAGGACGAGGTGGTATACGACACCGGCAACCGCGGCGTTGGCATCCTGGTCAGCGACACCATGATGTTCCAGCGTGCCGATCCGGAACGGAGCGACCCCGACCTCGGCTTCTTCTATGGGCTTGCGCTGCCTCTCCTCAAGGCGGGCATCCCGGTTGAAGTCATTCAACTGGAAAACGTGCTCAACTCGGAGACACTCCGGCCCTATCGTGTGGCATTGCTCAGCTACGAAGGGCAGAAGCCGTTGCGGCCCGAATATCATGCAGCACTCAACCAATGGGTGCGGGACGGCGGCGCGTTGTTGTACTGCGAGAACGGCTCCGATCCCTACCACCATGTTCGTGAATGGTGGAATACTCAAGCCACGACCTCCCGGAAGGCCTATGATGACTTGTTTGAGCGCCTTGGCCTTCCCTTCGAGGCGACGCCGGCGCCGGTGACCGTGGGGAAGGGGTTTGTCAGTGTCTTGACCGAGAACCCCAGCGAATTGCAGCGCACGCCGGCCGGCGCGGACGCTGTGCGCGACGCCGTGCGCGGGTTGCTTGAAGCGGTGGGGGAGACGTGGACAACGCGGTCCTACCTGCGTGTTGACCGCGGTCCCTATGTGATACTTTCCATGCTCGAGGAACCGGTTGAAGCGCGGGAGTTCACGTTGCGTGGCCGCTTTGTTGATTTGCTGGATCCAACGCTGAGTTGTTTCAGTGAAAGAACGCTGGCGGCGGGACAGCGCGGGATCTTCGTCGATGTAGACTGGTGGGAGCGACACGGCCGTACGGCCGGCGTCGTGGCTGCCGCCGGCCGCGTACGCGACGAAACATCGGACGGGAATGCATTGCGTTTTACCATTCGCGGTCCGTCAAAGACGCGCGCGGCAATACGATTGTTATTGCCCCGCGCCGCCGCAATCGTTACTATCTCGCCCGAACGCGAGATGACTTCATCGTGGGACGAAGTCTCTTCAACGTTGCTTCTCTCGTTCGAGCATCAGGCCGATGCGCGGGTGGAAGTGGCTTTTTAGTCCGGCATTAGCTACGATAAACGCTTGAACTTGGGAGCCGCAGGCGCGACGGATTCGGGGAACACGTGCAACACACGGTCCACGAGACAGTACCGCCCCGCGGCCCAAGCGAACGCAGGATAAGGCCCGGTGTCCTCCGGGCGCGGAGTTGGGAATGATCGAGCAAAAATTCGTGGAGCATGTCGCGCACGAGGTAGGGGCGCGTCCGGGTCAGGTGGAGGCGGCCATTCGTCTTTTTGACAAGGGGGCCACGGTCCCCTTTGTGGCGCGCTATCGCAAAGACGTGACGGGCAATTTGAACGAGGAAAAACTGGAGCGGATCGAAGAACGCAATGGTTACTTCTCGGCGATGCTGTCGCGGCGTGCGGCGATATTGGATAACATTGAGAAGCAGGGTAAGCTGACACCGGAACTGCGGGCCAGCATCGAAGGGGCGATGGATCAGACCGGCTTGGAAGATCTGTACCTGCCCTTTAAGAAGCAGCGCCGGACGAAGGCCAGTATTGCCATCGAGCAGGGACTCGAGCCGCTGGCGGATTTCCTGTGGGACCAGAAGCCCGGGTTGGGGCCGCTGGACGAATTCGCGCAAGCCTTCATGAGCGTGGAACGCCGCATTAGTTCCCCCGAGGAGGCCCTCGAGGGTGCGCGCAACATCCTGGCGGAACGCATCTCGCTGGATGCAGCGGTGCGTGCCAAGTTGCGTACGTGGATGCTCGAGGAGGGAGTGGTCAAATCCAGCGCGACCAAGAACGCCGCCGAACAAAAGACCAAATTTGAAGCCTACTATGATTATGCCGAGCCCCTGAAAAAGATCCCGTCGCACCGGTTTTTGGCGGTCCTTCGCGGCGTGCGCATGGGCCTGCTCCGCATGGATCTGACCATCGACGACGATAGAGTCCTCCAGGAACTGGTGACCGGTTTCATCAAGGTAGCGGGTTCCCCGTACGACGCGCACATCGCCTCCGCGGCACACGATGCTTACAAGCGCCTGCTTCGACCTTCCATCGAGAATGAAGTCGTCGGACTGGCCCGCCAGGCCGCGGAGGAAGAGGCCATTCGCGTCTTCCGCGAGAATGCGCGGAACCTGCTGCTGTCCGCGCCGGCAGGCCGCTTGGTGGTGATGGGTGTTGATCCCGGCATCCGTACGGGCTGCAAGCTGGCCGTCGTGGACAATCTCGGCCACTTCATTGCCAACGCGACCATTTTCCCCATGGAGCCGCAGAAGGATGAGGCCGCCGCGGAACAATCGGTGCGCGAGTTGATCGATCAGCATGAAGTGCGCGCGTTGGCGGTGGGCAACGGCACCGGTTCCCGCGAAGTGGCGCGCTTTCTCGAGGGTGTGCTCAAGCGCAATTATGGCGGCCGCGTGTTTCTGGTCTTCGTCAACGAGGCCGGCGCTTCGGTGTACTCGGCGTCCAAGCTCGCGCGGCAGGAGTTTCCCGACCTCGACGTGACCGTGCGCGGCGCCATTTCGATTGCGCGGCGATTGCAGGATCCGCTTGCCGAACTGGTCAAGATAGAACCCCGCAGCATCGGCGTGGGCCAGTACCAGCATGATGTCAATCAGCGACGCTTGCGCGAGGGCCTGTACAAGACCGTCGAGTGGTGCGTGAACGCGGTGGGTGTCGATCTCAACTCCGCATCCGTCGAATTGTTGCGCTACATCAGCGGTATCCAGATGGGGACCGCGCAGAATATCGTTGAATTCCGGGCGAAGAACGGCGCTTTCAAATCACGCCAACAATTACTGGAAGTTTCCGGCATCGGCGACCGCACCTTCGAGCAGGCCGCGGGATTCCTGCGCATTCCCGGGGCGGAGAACCCGCTCGACGCCACGGCCATTCACCCGGAGGCCTATCCGGTGGTGGAACGGATTGCCGAGAAGGCGGGGGTGGCGGTCGCGGAGCTGATCAAGAACCCGCGCGCATTCGAGAAGATCAATATCGAGGAGTATTCCAGTGAACACATTGGAAAGTTCACCCTCGACGATATACGCCAGGAACTGATGAAACCCGGCCGCGATCCGCGGCGGGAATTCCGCGTGCCGCGCTTTGTGGATGGTGTGGCCGATCTGGCGCACCTCCAGGAGGGCACGGAGACGGAGGGCGTGGTCACCAATGTCACTGACTTTGGCGCGTTTGTGGATATTGGCGTGCATCAGGACGGCTTGGTGCACTTGTCCGAGTTGGCCAATCGTTTTGTGCGCGACCCCGGAGACGTGGTGAAAGTGGGGGACATCGTGCGAGTCAAGGTGATGAAGGTGGACAAGGAGATGAATCGAATTTCACTCTCAATGAAGGCGTTGAAGGCGGTCCAGGCGCACGAGCCTGCCAGGGTGGCCGGCGATCAAAAACCAGACCACGCCCGGCCTCCGCGGGAGCGCGCGGCTGGCCAGGAGCGCCGGCCCACCCCGGAGCGCGGGGAGCGTCCGAAACGTTCGGGTGCATCAAGCGAAGCAGATCACCGGGAACGTCCCCCGAGGAAGCGGGAGAAGGCTGGAAAGCATCACCGGCCGGGCAAGCCCGACAAACGGCCGACCCGTCAGCCCGAGCCGGAACAGTTCAACACGATACTCGCCGATCAACTGGCGGCCCTGCGCGAGAAGTTGGCGAACTAATCGGGCTTGCGGGTGCGCTCGCCCTCCCGAAATCGGTTTTTCGAACAATCTAGAAAAGGGCCGGCTGTGCAGAGTACAACCGGCCCTTCAGCCGATCTGGATTAGTTTTTGCCGCCTAGTTCGACCCCATCAAT
>JACPGD010000571.1 GCA_016182645.1 Candidatus Hydrogenedentota bacterium
CGGACGCAAGCAATGACGAGCGCATGACACAGCTTTATGAGAAGCACCTGGCGCAGGCGTTCGCCTGGTTTGCATCGCAGCCGAATGTTGAGGTGCTCTACATCGATCACCGGCGCTGTATTGAAGAGCCGCGCGCGGTTGCGGAGGAAGTGAATGCATTCCTGGGCGGCGGCCTGAACGTCGAGGCGATGTCGACGGTCGTGGACAATTCACTATACCGGCAGCGCGCATGAGGGGCTGCTAGGGAAGCCGAAATATCATGCGGGCGTTCTCGAAGAGAAAGAGGCGTTGCGCCTCCTCGTCGAGGCCCAGGGCGTCCAGTTCTTGAAGGCACATGGAAGCGGTCAGCATGGGGAAATTGGTGCCGAAGAGGACCTTGCGCCGGCCGCGGCCCTGTATATACTCCACCAACTCGCGCGGATAACGCGTCGCCTTGTAGGCTGAGGTGTCCAGGTAGACATTTTCGTACTTGGTGGCCAACGATATCGCCTCGGCGGTCCAGGGGAAGCCGACGTGGCCCGCGATAATAACGAGTTCGGGAAAGTCGAGCGCGACCTCGTCAAGGTAGGGAATGGGACGGCCAGGTTCAGAGGGACAGAGCGGACCGGTGTGGCCGATTTGCGTGCAAAATGGGATGCCGAGTTCGCAGCATTCCGCGTAGAGCGGATAATAGTGGCGATCGTTGGGCGGCATGTTCCAGAGCCACGGCACCACGCGCAATGCTTTGAATCCATCGTTCCGTACGCAGCGGCGCAGTTCGCGCACGGCCTGCATGGGCTTGGCGAGGTCCACCGAGGCCATGCCGGAGAAGCGGTCCGGATGCTGGCGGACCAACGCCGCCACCTCTTCATTGGTGATGAGCGCGCCCATGGGGCCATGCCAAGCCGCAATGAATCCATAACGCACATTTGCATCGTCCATGGCGGCCAGGGTGAATTCCACGGGGACATCCACGGAGAAGGCGTCCGGGCCCATCCAGCGGCGCAGACTGTCGAACATGGGCTGTTCCAGAAAGCGCCGCGTCGGGTGCTGCATCCACACGTCGATCACAGACTGCACACCGAACTCCTTCCGGCTTTCCCGAACCTCGTGGCCACCCCTCCGGGGGCGGAACCGCGAATGAATTGGGGAAATCCCTGATTGTCCCTGCCTTATCCACTTTCTTAGACTGAAAACATACTACAGGATGACCTGTTTCGCAAAGGATGAAGCTGCGCTCTGTGCGCGTGCATGGGGCCGGCGTGAAGGAAATCATTATGCCGCCGAAAAGCGAGGTGGAAGAATCGGCGCAGACGCTGCATGAGGATGTGGCGACCCTTAAAGAGGACCTGCTGCGCATTAAGGACGATATTACCGTGATAGCGGACAATCTGCGGCTGCGGCTGCGTGATCAGGCGAAAACGGCGCAAGGCTCGGCCCAGGCGCACGTGCGCGAGTCCATGGATTCCATCGAGCAGCATATCGTGGAGAAGCCGCTGATGATGGTGCTAGTGGCGTTTGGCACGGGGCTGCTGCTTGGCAAAGTCCTCAGCCTGAAATGACCGGCCTTGAGAGCGCTCAGTGAATTGGTGGTCCGCACCGCGAACCTGGCGGAGGCGGAAGGGCGTCTTGCCCGGCGCAAGGCGCTGGAGGTCATCGCCGCAACACTGCTGTGGCTGGGGTCCGTGCTGATTATCGTGGCCGGACTGGTGGTGCTATCGGGGGCGCTTTATGCCGGGTTGCGTTTGCGGCTGCCTGCGTACTGGGCGTTGTCGATTGTGGGGGGATTGCAGGTGGCTGTGGGGAGCGTGGGGATTCTCGTGGGCCGCCGGATCGCGGGAGGCGGGCGATGAATCGACTTGAGGAACGAAATGGACTCGAAGGACACCTTGCGCAGCGCCAGCGTGAAGTGGATGAAGTGACACGGGCGAAGCTGGCCGTGCTTGACGTATCCGCGCACCGCGCACCGGCGATGCTGGAATTGCTGCGGGGGAAGCCTCTGGAGGTGGCGGCGGTATTTGGGTTGCTCCTGGTGGTGGTGAGCTATGTTCCCTCGGCGCGCAAAGTGGTGAAGTTGGGAGTAAAGCTTGCGTTGCGCGCGGCGGTGGGGCGGGTGTTGGCGCGGATGGTGTGAGGGGTGGGAAGTATGGATACGGGGATCTGAGTGCAAAGTGGTGGATTGGCCGCAAGGTTAAGTCGCGCGCTCGGCGAGCGCGCGACTACTGGGCGCGCGACTACTGGGCGGCGCGCGCTTTTTCGCGGAACAGTTTCTCGACGTGGATGTGGAGGACGGCGATGTCCGCGGCGCGGACGCCGGAGATGCGTGAGGCCTGGCCGAAGTTAATGGGCCGAATCTGCTTGAGGCGGTCCTTGCTTTCGCGGGGAAGGCCATGAATGATTTCGTAGTCGAGCCCGTCAGGAATGCGCATGTTTTCCGCCTTGCGGAAGCGTTCGATGTCGCGGTCCTGGCGTTCGATGTAGCCCTCGTACTTAATGCGAATTTCGATCTGCTCCGCGGCCTCGAAAGAGACCTCCTCAGAAGAAGGGGCCAGACGTAACACATCCTGGATCGTGACGTTGGGCCGGCGCAGGAGGGTGGCGGCCGGCTGAGGCGCTGTAATCGGCGTGCCGCCGCGCTCGGCCAAAATCGCGTTGGTTTCCAGGGTTGGCGCGACCATCGTCGTCTGTAGCCGGGCCAGTTCACGGCCAATCTGATCTTCCCGCGCGCGCAGGCGGGCGAGGATCTCGTCATTGGCGAAGCCATAATGAGCAACGCGCAGATCCGCGTTGTCGTGGCGGAGATGGAGGCGATACTCGGCGCGCGAGGTGAAGAGGCGGTACGGCTCGATCACGCCGCGCGTGACAATGTCGTCGATCAACACACCGAGATAGGCCTCGCTGCGCGGGATGAAGAGGGGCGGCGCGCCTTCGAGATAGCGGACCGCGTTGATCGCCGCATACAGACCCTGCGCCGCCGCTTCTTCGTAGCCTGAGGTGCCGTTGATTTGCCCCGCGTGAAACAGGCCGCGCAGCGCTTTCACTTCAAGCGACGGCTTAAGTTGCGTGGGCGGCACAAAGTCGTATTCCACGGCATAGCCCGGGCGAATAATCTCCGCCGCTTCCAATCCTGGCACCGTGCGCAGGTACGCGAGTTGTACATCTTCCGGCAGGCTCGTGGACAGCCCGTTGACATAGACCTCGGACGTCATCAGCCCCTCGGGTTCCAGGAAGACTCGATGCTGCCCCTTGTCGGGAAACTTCATCACCTTGTCTTCAATGCTGGGGCAATAGCGCGGGCCGATGCCCTCGATCTTGCCAGAGTAGAGTGGCGAGCGGTCGAGGTTGCCGCGGATGACCTCGTGCGTGCGCTCGTTGGTGTAGGTGAGCCAGCAGGCAATCTTGTTCGGGTTGAAGCCCGAGATCGGCGTCGTGAATGAGAAGGGCCGCGGGTCGGGATCGCCGTCCTGGCGCTGCATCACGTCGAAATTGATGCTGCGCTTGTGGATGCGCGGGACCGTGCCCGTCTTCATGCGGCCCACCGTGATGCCGTGGCGCCGGTAGGTGTTGGAGAGCGCGTTGGCGGCCTGGTCTCCACCACGCCCGCCTTCTATCGTCTTCATGCCGAAATGCAGCCGCCCGCCGAGGAAAGTCCCGGTGCAGACAATAACGGCGTGGGCGGTGATGGCCTCGCCGACGGCGGTCGTGATGCCGTGGACGGCGCCATCGCGAATCATCAGGTCTTCGACTTGAGATTGCTTCAAAGTTAGGTTGGCTTGGTCTTCGCAGACCCGCTTCATGTCGTACTGATACATCATGCGGTCGGCTTGGGCGCGTGGCGAATGGACGGCCGGTCCCTTGCTGCGGTTGAGCATCTTGAAATGGATGCCGGTGCGGTCGATGCAGCGTCCCATCTCGCCGCCCATGGCGTCAATCTCGCGCACGAGCTGACCCTTGGCAATCCCGCCGATGGCCGGGTTGCACGACATCTTGCCGATGTCGTCGAGCTTCATCGTGACCAGTAGGGTCTTCTTGCCCAGGCGCGCCGAACCCAACGCCGCCTCGATGCCGGCATGGCCCGCGCCAATCACAATGATGTCGTAGTCAGTGGACATGGGGATCTCACACCAGAAGCAGGTGTTGAAAATAGGAAAGCTCAATTGATGGCGGAAATCTGGGAAATTATAGCAGAGAACCGACAGACAACGCCCCGCGAAACGCGACTTATTCCACTTGCACGCCATGTCTCGCTGGCGTCAAGTTGATTCAGGGGGCGCTTCGGGTTCTCTGAAGAGGTCTTCGATGAAGAGGATCTTGTTCTCGCGGAGCCAGTCGCGGGCGATTTCGGCGAAAGCTTCGGTGCGGAAGTTGTACCACTGTTTTTCGATGCCATGGTGGTGGATCGTGTTCTTGAAATGGCGGAAGGCGCCGCGGCCATGAATGGCGAAATTGAGTTCTTCCACGATCCTATCGTCGTCGAGGGATTCCGTGAATTGGCGCATGATGTCCCACTCGTGGATGTCGAACTTTGAGGGGAGACTGAGGTAACGCTCGCTGCCTTCCGAGATGGCCCGGGCCGCTGCGTATTCCTCATCGCTTTCCCAGGTGAGTTCAGGACCGGACTCGGGGTCATCTTCCACCGCGGACATGACTTCCGCGCGGACAGGAAAGATTTCGCCCGTTTCCATGTCGAGGTACATGGTCATGTATTCCTCGTCGGGCATGCATTCCATTTCCTCGACCACCATCTTCAGTGAGATCGGTTTCATGCGTCCCATAATAATGGCACCCCTCTGCGATCTTTTTTGAATTCACCCCTCCGGCCGGCGGCGGCACAGACCCCAAAGCATCAAGGCCGCCGCAGCGATTGCCGCAAGCGAGCCTATCACGAGGCCCGTCTGAACAAGCATTTCCTGGGCGGGGGAGGCTTCCTGGCCGGCGGCGGCGATGGGCGTCGCCCGCCCGGCGCTCCATAGTGCGCACAGCAACAGCGCGAGCCATAACAGGTACATGCCCAAAATGGAAAAGGCCCGCGCAAGGAGAAGCAATGCTGGGCCCAACACCAGCTTGGGCCAGAGCAGCCCGATGATCAACAGGACCAGCCCATTCTGTACCCCGGCAATGTGGGCGGACAGCCCGAGACGCGGTACCGCAAAGTGCGGAACAAGAATCCCAGTCAGCAGCCCCAACAGGAAGAGCAACATTCCCCACGCCAGTATGGTGCGGCCCTGCGTTTCCTGTGCGGTGGACATTAGCGGCCTTCTCCCCGCGGTTGATCTGCCCCGCACAATACCAGATCGCCACCCTGGTGATCATCTGCATGCATTCGAGCACGGAGCACACGCAGAAGGGATCTTCGATTTGATATTTTGCCGGGCATGCAAACGGAGAGATTCTGGGCGTTAACGAGAAGTTTAAGTGCGTCGTTTCATGAATTCGGTAACATATGCGGCCAAGTTGCATCGTGTAGAAGGTCGCCTGCGCCCCTTCAGGGCGCTTCGGGGGGTGGCGCACCGTTTTCCGGGGGTTCCGCTTCGCTGCACCCCCGGCTACTCGCGGATGCCCCTTCGGGGCTAAGTGCAGGGACGGATTTCTAATGGCGATCCTGTCCATCAATGCGGCTACTCGCGGATGCCCCTTCGGGGCCAAGTGCACTTTTGCCTGAGAACGCGCTATGCTCTCAGGAGGAGGGATGACGAATGAAGGTTTGCTTCACACCATGGCTGGTTCTGGGTCTGGTGATGGTGTTGGAACTTGTCGCGGGGGCCGCGCCGCTCCACACGTACCTGACCTGGCAGGGTGACACGAGCCAGACGATGACGGTGACGTACCACACGCCGGCCGATTCGGGGGAGAGCCTGGTCTATTACGATATCGTGCCGCGCGGCGGCGTGGCGGCGAGTTATGCGCATTCGGCCACCGGCGCAGTGCACACGCTGCCGGGCCTTGATGCCTTCACACCGCGCTTTGTACACGTGGTTGAATTGACCGGGCTCTCGCCTGGCGCCACCTATTACTTTGTTGCGGGCGATTCCACGGATGGGTTCACGTCTGAACGCGCCTTTCAGACTCTGCCAGCGGGCAACGCGCCGCTGCGTTTTGTGGCGGGTGGGGACATGGGCGTCACGAGCGATGTGCCGCCGCTGTTGACGCAGGCCGCCTCACTTGCACCGATGTTTGCCATGGTGGGCGGCGACCTTGCTTATGAAAACGGCGTGCTGGCCAACTGGGGGCTGTGGGAGACGTGGTTGAATTATTGGGAACAGTACATGGTCACGCCCGCCGGGTTGACCGTGCCGATGATTCTGGCGATCGGCAATCATGAAGTGAATGGCGGCTTTGCGCAGACGCCGGCGCAAGCGCCTTTCTTCAACGGCTACTTTCCACAAAATGGAACCACGTCCTATTTTGCAAGGGAACTGGGCGGGAACGCCGTGCTGTTGGTGCTGGACAGCGGGCACACGGTCCCCCACTCCGGCGCACAGGCGGCCTGGTTGGAGAATGCGCTGTTGCAGTACCAGGATCGCGTCACGATGGCGCTGTATCACGTGCCGTTGTATCCAGGACATCGCGATTTCAATGGCGCGTACTCGGTATATGGCCGCACCCATTGGCTGCCGCTGTTCGACCAGTACCAATTGACGGTGGCGTTTGAGAACCATGACCACGTGTTGAAGCGGACGAAGCGCCTGCGCGGGGGCGTGGCCGATCCGGAGGGCACGCTGTATCTGGGCGATGGCTGCATGGGGGTGGCGCCGCGCGAAGGCGATCAGGCGGGCCAGCCGTATATAGATCGTGTCTTGAGCGAACGCCATTTCTGGTTTGTGGAAATACCGGCGGCGGGGGCACGCAACACGCAGGACATTACCTTCACGGCCATCGATAGCACCGGCGCCGCGATCGATGTCACGAACTTGCCCATACCTGTGACGGCGGCGATTCCAGCCTTCACCCCGGCCGGGGTGGCCGTCCTTGTCTGCGTAATCCTCCTTTTCAGCAGCGTGGTTGCCGGGAAGGCTGCCCGCCGTCTTTGAGTACCGGCACTATTTTTTCTTCGCCGTAGCCAAGTCATAGACGAATATGCCTCGACCAAAACCCGCCATGTCCCCTGTCTTGGCCATCTGAAAGGCCATATACCGTCCGTCGTCGCTGACGACGGGATTGGACGATTTGTAGCCGGGGTAGTCGCTGAAGAACGTCAGCCGTTCCATGTCATGGCTCCCGTCAAGGGGGAGTTTCCAGATGTCGATGTATTGGTCGCCCTTGTGGTTTTGCCGGTCGCATTCAACCAACGTGTGCTGGCCGTCGGGGAAAATCCCCTCGGGCTCGTTATACTCGTTGGGCGCTTCGGAATAGTTGACCACTGCTTTTGTATCCAGGTTCAGCCCCATCACGTCGGTGCCCTGGTAGCCGTAGGCCGAGAACGTCAATTCTCTTTCTTCGGGACGGCGAAAGTTCTGGGTCTCGAGGGTGCATTTGAATGCCAGATTCCGGCTGTCCAGTGCGAGGCGTTTGTTGACGAGCTTTGGTTGACCGTCGCCCGCATACTCGATGTCGCCCAGCCACATCTGCGAGACGCCTTCGGGTAGTTTGTCCGGATAGTTTTGGTGTGTGACGGTCCAGGCGATCCGCATGGCCGTCCGCGAGACGGCTGGTCCCTCCGAGCATTTCTCGCCCAGGGCCACGGGCCGCTTCGTCAGGCTCTTATCGAGCACCCAGAGTTCCGCGTCATGGGAACGGCTGTGCATCGCGTTTTCGGCATCGAAGGTGGGCGCGCCGGAGAGCAAGACGTCGCCATTCGCGAGATACAGCGCGCGGACATACCCCTCATGGGAATAGAAAGACGTCCACGGCCGGATGATTCCTGTCTCCACCTCCACCTCCATTGCGTCACCGAAGGTTTTGTGGAGAAATAGGATTCTCTTTCCGTCGTGAGACCAGTCCGCGCGCTCCCCGAACCATGTGAGGCGGCGAATATGAGATGGGAGGTTGTCTTCCGGTCCGGTCCCCGTCTGGGAGGAAGTTGTCTGTGACCATGCGCCCAACATCACCGGGAGGCCTGACAGCATGACCCATAAAAAGACGTGTCTCATGACTCAACTCCTATGCGGTGATGTTTTCCCGAACAGCGCGTCCGCCGGCTTCGAGATTGGCGAGGCGCATTTCCGAGTATTTCCGGCTGAAGATCAAACCATCGGCGCCGGCGCCCAAGGCGGCCTTGGTCGCGGCATACACGTCTTCCGGCGCCGTTTGCTTTTCGTTGGCGCCGGTAGGAATGTCGATATCGATGCCGGGATAGATTTTGGATTGGCCCCGCACTCCGGCCAGGGCGCGTTGTGTTTCGCGCGCGACGTAGCCCGGTGAAAGCCCGGCCGCGGGCAGTTCGTTGATTCCCTTTTCTCCCTCGTAATTCAACAGGGCATTGTTGAATGACAGTAAGAGTTCGCGGGGCACATCGCGGAAGAGGGTGGAACCGACGCTGTCGAGATACGTGACGTAACGCGGGCCGCCGCAATTGTTGTAGACGACGACCTTCATGAAATCGGCGACCTTTGCCAGGGCGGGGTAATCCTGTTCCGCGCGATAGAATGGGCTGAAGGAGTTGTTGTGCCAGATGTGGAAGCCGACTTGGACCTCAGGGGCGGCCG